>NZ_BAAHWU010000050.1:0-21758 GCF_054601275.1 Dysgonomonas reticulitermitis
ATTGATGTTGTTTTTTTTGCATTATAATAACTTGTTAATTACTACTTAAATATAATAAAAATATATCACAAATCAAAGCGAATACGCCTAATAATCAATACTATAAATCCTTAACTTAATGACATTGCGGGTACCGGTGGAGCCTTTCGGGGCGTTGGGCGCTGGAGGCCACCCTCGGCGGCGGATACGCGTATATGGACTATACAAAATACGCAGCCGACGGAACAAGCCCGGATGGTTGCCGCACCTGCGGACAGAAACTGGAATCAGACCAGAAGCATTACTGGGGCCCGACCATGGCCGGCCTGTCGATCTCCTATACCTTGGGCAGTACAGCCAGACGGCACGGTACGCCTGAAACATACCCTGTTCCGTCTGTGCCCCTTCCTGTACCGATGCCCGGCATACAACATGATACCGTAACCGTTCCCTGTCCCGAAATCCAGTACCGGCATGAAAACGGCAGCGCCTGCATCCTGTTTCCCGTAGACCGCTATGTGGTCTATCCGGAATACGGGGATAACCAGCAGGAGCTGGCCAAAATAGCGCGGTCGGTCGGAACCGTCCTGGAAATACCGGGTTCCCGGATAGAAAGCATCACCCTGGAAGCCTATGCCTCCCCCGAAGGGGAGCTAAGCCATAACATAAGCTTGTCCGAAAGGCGTGCGGCTGCCCTGCGTGACTATATGGTTGCAGCCTATGGCTTCGATGCAGGCTGTTTCAGTGTGCGCTCCAAGGGAGAGAACTGGGAAGGGCTGCGCGCCGCGGTAACAGGCACAGACGCTCTGAGCGAAGAAGAGAAAGCCGGTATCCTGCATATCCTGGACCTTGCGGACTTACCGACCCGCAAAGCCCAGCTGAAGGCATATAATAGTGGAAAAACCTACGCTTACCTGCTGCGGGAGGTTTACCCGTCCCTGCGCGTGTGTGAGTACCGGATCAGTTATACGATGCCTGCGGTGGCAGAGGATAAAGCAAACAGATAAATAGAGATAAATATATATACGAACAATTAACCCTTAAAATTATGGAACGAAAACTATGGAATTTTTTAACAGCGCTGTTCCTGCTTACGGGATTTACAGCCTGCAGTTCGGATGAAAACGGAGAGAAGCCCACGGATCCGAAGGATATGACAACCTATATGAGCCTGACCTTACGGCTACCTAAGGCGGGGTTGAAAGCCGCCGATGACAATCCTTACAATAATGCCGGGATCTATACAGGGGTGACAGCCATCAACACACTGGATATATACCTGGTCTCGTCTGACGGGACGACCATGCTCGAGACCCGAAGGCTGACACACGTGAACGGCGATTACACCTTCCATTCGGATGCCGGCGGCTATGACCATATCGACCTGGCCAAACCGTTTAAGACGGCTCCCGGCAGCAAGAAAATGATCGTTGTCATCAACTGCCCCCTTCCGTCTCTGACGGCGGCTCCCGCTGACGACTACCGCTATGTCCTGTCATCCTCGCTGCCGCTGTCTTCCCTGGCACGGATCGACCCGAACAACTCGGCCGTTATCGGCGGTGTGACCGTTAATGCGGATATTTTGGTGCTGAGCGGCAAAAGCAGCGTCTTCAATATAGAAGACGGCATCAGTGAACAGGAAGTGATCAGCAGCAGGAAAAATATAATTAATATGGACCTGGTACGGGTTCCTTCCCGCGTGATCGTGACATCTTCGGCCCAGGGAAACGTAGTGGACAAAAGCGGCACAACCCTGGGAACAATCAGCAATGTGACCTATTCGATCGCCCAGGGAGCCAATTCGGTATACCTGTTCCCTCAGACCAACGCGGATAACAGCACCAAGACCTGGGGCTATGATTATTTTCCGGGTCCTACAACCGACTATGCGACCACCGCTACCACTTACTATGATTATTCCGACCTGCAGAACCAGGCCGACGCGGTACCTGCCAAACCGGGAACTAACGGGGCGTATATGTACCTTCCGGGGAAATTCTTCCTGGAAAATACCCACCTGAGCGGCGCCGACTTATCCTCCAGCCGTTACCGGAAAGGCAATACAGCCTATGTGCTTGTACGTGCTAAGTTTACGCCGGCGGCAGCCCTTATCGCCGATGGCGGGTCGTTGACCGACGACACCTTTTATGTAGGGGGGATCGACGGTAAAATCTATTCCAGCATCCAAAACGCGCAGGGTTATACCGCCGGGATGGGCGTGCAGGACCAGCCGGTGTCTACCTACCCGAATGGTAAAGTATTGTATTATATCTGGCTGAACCCGGATAATATCAGCCAGCCGGTCAATTCCCCTACCATCCGTAACAATATCTACCATATCAATATCAATTCGTTCAAGAGCATCGGCCTGAACTGGAACCCACTGATCCCATCCGGTCCCGACGCGCCACGTAACCCTGATCCCAAACCGAACGGTCCGGAACCGGAAGACCCGGTTGACCCTACCGATCCGTTGAGTTCTACCGATACTTACATGTCTGTGGATGTGGTGGTGCTGCCATGGACGGTACATACCTATGATATAGACCTGTAATTAACCATACAAACAGCAAAGGCATGCGCAAAACGATGGCAAAGCAAGGGTACGCAGGCAGGAGGAAACTAAGATACCTCCTGCTGGGCGCCTTTATCCTGTCCGGTATAAGCGGTTGTGTTTATGAGCATACGGACGACTGCCCGCAGGGGATAGATGTCCGTCTGTACAGTAAAACCCCGTGCCATACCGATACGGTATATCCGCACTTATCCGGTTTGAAATTATGTATCTTCGACCGTAACGATAAACTGGTTTTATACCAGGCGGCCGGTGATGCTGGTTTAGCGGAACATTTCCGTAAAAGACTAGAAGTCGAAAACGGCTTGTACTCCGTGGTGGCCTGGAGCGGACTGGATACGCAAGCCTTCGATCTAAGCTTCTTAAAAGAAAAGATAACGGTAAAGAATGACCTGCTGTTCCATATACAGCGGGTTGCGGGACAGGCTGCTTCAATAGACGGCAGAAGCGTGTATTATGGTGAAAGCCCTGTGGTCTTCCTGCCCGACCCTGCCGAATACGGGTCTGTCTTTGAATCCGTAGCGGTCAATATGCAGGAAATTACGAACCGTATGGCTATTTCCATAGAAGGGCTACCTCAGGCCGACGATTATGAAGTATTTATAGAATCCGCGAACGGCTCTATGCGCATCGACGGCAGCATAGCTCCCGATGAAATAATACGTTATGGCTCTGCGCCTGTCTTTTCCGGTGGTATTTTAGAAGCGGAATTTACGATTCTTAAACTGGCCACAGGATATAACAATACACTGGTGGTCAGGGATAAACGCCTGGACCGTGATTTATACCGCGGCGACCTGCTGGGAACCCTTTTGTTGAAAAACCCGGAAGTGAACCTGGCCTGCGACCATGATTTCACGATCCGTTTCACGGCAAAAGACCAATGCCAGTGCGGAACCTTTATGATTATGGAGATTTGGGTGAATAACTGGCTGGTACACAGCTATACGACCGACTTATGAAAACGATGGAATTCAAGACGCTTCTGTATATCCGGCTTTGCGTATTACTACTGCTGTTAACGGGCTGCCGTGAAGAAGACTCGCACAGCCCGGATGCGGGGCAGTCTTATATCTACCTGTCTGTAAAAGCCTCTTCGGGGAGCATCAATGAAGACGCGGGAGGGGAAGACCGGGTAAGCGAAGTACGGATGATGGCTTTCGATGCAGGCGGCAATACCGTCTACAATGGCCTCCCTGATTTTCCCGCCGGTTTCGGTAGCCGGAGCCACGGGATAAAGTTCAAGCCGGGAATCTACGATTTTTATTTCTTTGCCAACGAATCGGCCTATGCGGGCTTCAGCCAGGCGCTGGCCTCAGTGACCAGTGTGTCGCAGTTGCAGAGTGATCCGCGTTTCAGTCAGTTGACCTATAATCCGGGTTTTAAGCCGGACAATTCTTCTGCCCCGGGACGGTTCCTGATGTCGGCATATTACAAAGGGATTAGCGTATTGCAGGGCGGTACCGAAGCGTCCCCCGAACCCCTGGCCTTACCGACACCTAAAGTCGAGTTGGTACGGTCTTTAGCCAGGGTGGATGTCGTATTCTATAAGAAAGAGCCGGGCAGCGATCTGCCGGCTACCAGTACCGTCTCCTCGGTACAACTGCAAAACGTGGCGTTGGCTTTTTCGGTTCCCGCGGCAGATACTTATTATAGCGGGCAGGCGGCCTCTTCCCCTGCCGCTGACCTGTCCGGCCTGGATTATACCAGGGACTCGATCGGGGCTGTGGGGCCTTTCTATATCCCCGAACTGCTGAATAAAAGCGGAAATGCCGGCTTTACCGGGCTGCATATCAACAACCGTGCCTTTCCCATCCTCACGGACAAGGCAAAGGCCGGGCTGACCGCCCAGCGACGTACCGTGCCTTCCCTGTCCGACAGCTGTGTCATACGCAATTATCGCTACCGGATAAACGCCTATATCAGTACCGGGGGAAGTATCACCTTAAAGACCTGTGTGGAACCGTGGAAGAAAGACGATTACGTGTATATCTTCCAGGATGGGCAGAGCATCTCCATACCTCCGGTAGTACCGACCGGCCCGGGCGTGATCGTGCCTACCTCCTGCGGGAAGATAGAGATACGCTCGACCAATGAACTCCTGCAACAGGGATTAATGGGCGCTTACGGCGACCAGGTCAACTGGTGGGACCCGAATGTACAGGGGCCGAATATCATCAAAGGGCAGCCTCCGTATTACTGTGAGAAAAAATACGGACCTGGCTGGAGGCTGATCAATTCCTGCGAGATGATGTCGTTCCTTGCGCTGTTCGACCAAACTTACAAGATATGGCAATCTAATACATGGCTCGGCATTAATTCCGGCCTGCCCTTTTATTCCGTACCTTTGCGGCAACAGGCACAGGACTTGCTGGGAAAATTAACCGGAGTGGACATGTCCAAATACCTGTTGACCGGTACGCAGGGGGGAGATAGCTTCGGCAGCGAAAAACTGGGGATCATCGATGCCTTTTTCACGCCCGGTGATATTGTCGTTACACGCCGGCAGTTTCCGGGCGGATGGCCCTATCCGGCACCGCCGTTCCAGGGTATCGAAGACTGGTACCCGATGGAAGTGGTGCACCAGGTCAAAGGCTACTGGTATAGCGGTTATCTGGATTACGCCGATCCGGCCAATTACGATAAGGTACTGTACCAGCGCTTCGAACGCTATAGCTTTTCTTCGACCGTCTCGCGCTGTGTCAGAAATGTAGAATAACAAAACCAAGAACAATGAAAACCGGTAACATATACATGGCATTCACCCTGGCGCTTTTCCTGCTGACCGCCTGCCACAACGATGGGGAGCCCTTTCAGGAAACACTCCGGGAAACCTCCCTGGTACTGAGACCTGCGCCAAGCCTGAAGGCGGCGGGCGACCCGGACGACCTGCCTGCGGAATATGCGGTAAAAGACCTGAGCGTCTTTCTGACCGCTCCCGGGAGTAACACCGTGTTAAACCGATTTATCCATACGGTATTCACGCCCTCCGGCGATAACTGCACGCTGGTCAGCCTGCCGCTGGATCCTGCGACGGCTTCGTTCCGGGATATCTATGTGGTGGCCAACTGCAACGATATAGCCTCTTTGAACGCGATAACTTCTGTCGGTGATATAAAGGCGCTGGCAACCCCGCAGGGGCCGCTGATCACCGCGGCGATGCTCAGCTCCGGGCTGCCCATGTACGGGCAGGCGGCAAATATCAACCTGGGCGGTACATCCGCCGCCAACCCGGTCGGTATCACCTTGACACGGGCCTGCGCCAAGTTGCGCATTACCCTGGAGAATGCACAAGCCGGTGCGGACAATTCCTTTATTGTGGAAAATACCGCGCCCTATACGCTCTACGCACCGGGTAGTACGCTTGCGTTCAGCCCTCCGGAGCTGGTTGCTTATCCGCAGGTAGCCTTAGACCCTGTTTCGGCAGGAACCTACCAGGGCATCACATACATTTATGAATCCACGCAGGTTCCGCGCTTGAGGATACTGACCTCGATAGACGGAACCGGCAGGGAATATGTTGCAGGCCCGAATTTCCCGCTGCCCGTACGCGGCTACCTGTATGACATCGCTATCAGGGTATTACCCTCCGGCCTGTCGGCCGCGATGGAAATACATACAGAAGGTATGGACAGTAGCCGAAGTATCTTAACGTATAAGATGACGTACCGGTAAATAAGGACATATTATATACATATTAAGAACGCGATTAGAATGAAAAAAAGATATTACTGGCAGCCAGTTCACTTTATCATCCGGTAAAAATAAAAATGCCGGTTCTTCCTGTTAAAGGAAGACCGGCCGATGAATAGTCCGAAATTTTTTTAAATAGTAAAATGAAAAATAGTAAAATGAAAATGATGAAACATTTTATGCAATTAGTTGCATTGTGTGTGTTAACCTTTGGTTTGTCTTCCTGTCAGAAAGACGAAGAAATCTTTGATGAATTGACGGGCAGTGAATGGGTTGGAGATTTAGGCTTCAATTTCAACGACCGGCCTGTAATCAGCGAACTCTATTTCATAGACAATGGCACAGGCTCCGACAAGCAATATTATGTTGGTTCCACTTCAAATTCTAAACCCGCTTGTAATCTGACTTTTCAGTGGACAATCAAATACGGGACGCTGACATTGATTTACGACAGCCGTCCCCCGCTGGTGCTTGAGATAGGCGGAATGTATATCAAGGGAAACCTCTTAACAGGCACCTTGCATATTCAAGGAGAAGAGGATATTCCGATAACGCTAACGCGGAAAAAATGAAAATGAAACCGCAGCTTTCGGCCTGCGCTGAAAATGATGACATAAGTAAATAATGCAGTCACGTCCGGTTGCACTTAGAGAAAGGGACGCTCGTAACTTTCGTTGCCGACAATTCGGACCGGCCTCTCCTTGAAGAAATGGGATTCTCTGTAGAAAAGGAACGGACGAAGTATTTTAAAATGGCAAAGATCATATGAACGGCTGCGCAAAGAATGTTTATGAGGTCACCTTGGAGCGTATCTGGTATATATTCTCGGAATTTGAGAATATATACCTTGCTTTTTAGGGAGGCAAAGACAGCGGAGTGATGCTCCATATTGTCCTCGACTATATGCGCCGGCACGGGATAAAGCGTAGAATCGGCGTGCTGTATAGTCCATCGAGGAGGACGGCTATACCATGCCTGTTGTCGGCAGTCCGGAAGAGGATATCATCCGGATCGTGGACGGGTTTCACCGCAGGAAGGCTGAGCGCAAATCACGGAAGATATTCCAAAGTACACAGGGCAGGCTTCCCGTGACTTATATACGTGAGTCCAAGCGGGAATTAAGTGAAAGGATGGCTTCAACCATACGTCATAACCGGGCCAGGGGCACCCATGATGGAAGAAACCTTCCTCGAGCCGGAGGTGGTAGATCACCGGGCCACCGCATTCCATATGAAGTATTTTCATGGATGTACAACTCTTGTTGATGAAGATGAATGCCTCACCCCGTTGAACATCCATGCCCATCCGGTTAGTCACAATGCCGCTCAGGGTGTAGAAGCTTTTTCGCATATCACACGGATAAGGGTATAAATAATACCGGTTCGACTCATTCAGGCAGAACACAGGCTAACGGCTCCGGTTTAAAAGTATAAGGGTACGCAACATCTCCGGTGATACCGTACCGTTCAGCCGCACGGTTACACCATTGGGATAGACAATCTCACATGAACTCCCGCCCCGGACAGTACCGGGGGATGAATACGCAGGATTATTCCGGTGAGGCAGGCGTAATTGACCCTGGTTACCCACTTTTACGGGGATGAACCGGCGCTTCTTTGGGATGGTCAACTTTACCCGCCATTCGTAAAATCGATCCAGGCGTATCCCTTCATTGGCGCAGAAGGCTTTCGGCGGTAAACCGCTCTCAAGATAACGATTGTAAATTGCTTCAAAAACTTCTATGTTCCACTTTTTGCTTCGCATATAAATTCTGTTTTGCTAACAAAGATACATGCTGCAATAATGATAGAAAGACAGGGTTCACCGAATACTTACAGTATTTTATATCCCCGCTGTTTCGCAGGCGTTGTAAAGTTTTCGTGCTGACCTTCAGATAACCGCAAACCTGTGCCTCGTCCATCCATGCATTGTCATCGGCAGGAAGCTGCCCTGCAAGCTGTCCGATAAATTCAGCTATGAGATTGATTTTACGAACCAGTTCGTTCCATTCCGCCGCGTTAACTGTAATTGTTTCCATAAGTTTTTGTATTTATATTGCTTTTTATCCTGCAAAGTTCGGGAATATGGATTTTGGTTATAGTGTACCGCTGGTATGACATATAATGCCGTATGATGACGCTTGTGCTCCCTCCATTGTATTTACAGCTGCAATCCGTATAGCTTTGCCTGCGACAAACCTAAAAAAACAGGATATTTATGAGTACGATAACTATCGACGAAAAAACATTCAACGAACTGCTGTTCCGGCTGGAAATGTTTGTTGGGAAGGTAACGGCACTTTGTGAGCAATTGGGAAAAAAGGAACTGAAAAACAAATCCCGTACCAGTTCGAGCCTTTTCTTGAGCGGGGCGTCCATGATAGCCCTTATTTCGTCCTTATCCAGATAGCCCGCGTCCGTTTCCTCCGCTGCAATCTCATAGCCACTAAACGGGTCATAAGTCAGCCACCGGTTGTTAATAGCTATGCTTATCATCCTGCGGAGCGGCATCATATAAAGCCAGATGGTATTGTGCGCCAGCTTCGGGACGGTCGCAAGGTAAAGCTCAAAGCCGGTGATAAAGGCCGGGGCAAGCTCTATCAATGCTATATCTGTACCGTCGATGGTAATCCTTGCCATGATGGGGGCTTCGCCGTCCCTGTTCAGGTTGTTCTTCTTCAAATAGAATAATACTTTAAATGTACTTCGCATACAATAACTCAATTAAAGTTTCAAAATTATTTACCATTGAGTTATCTGCCGCTACGCAAAATACGGCTAACCAGCGCTAACAAAACTTTTGACAGCTTTTTACTAGTGTTTTATTACCTTTACCTGTACAAAGCCAGGATCACTATAAACAACCGTATGCCAATCAAAGGTTTACATATAACGTTCAGGTATCGTTTATCAAGCCGGAACAGGGAAATACAGGTAACGGTTTAGTAACTGTACCCTGTCCAAAATGGGTATTTTCCGGTCTTTTTACGGCTTCATCTACCTGTTTGCTTTTGATTAAAAACACTGTAAATCAGTTAGTTTGCTTCAACTTACGCAAAGTTGCTTGTGGGTATTGATTTTTAACTAAAAAGTAACAAACTTCTACACTCATTTTCAAATTTTCAAATTCGCTAATTTTCAAATTACCACTATCTATAGATAAAACTAATTTAGTTACAAGTTATAAGCTTTTGTCGCTTCGCGCCATTGTTGACTGTTGGCTGATAACTGTTGACTGTTATTGTCGCTTCGCACCATTCTTCATTTTTAATTTTTAATTCTTCATTTTTTTGACGGGTTGCCCTGTATTAAAGATGTTAAAAAGAGGGATTTATTAAACACTCTCCCTTATTCATCAGAATTCCGCCATCAGTTTCACATTCAACTGTCTGCCCGTAAGATAATTAGGAACAGCATACTGCTGATTGTAAACATCGCTCACCCAATAATATGTGTTTGTATTCTGCATATCAAAAATATTAAACACATCCAATCCTAACCATATATTTTTGAATGTTTTGCAAAATGAACTCTTATTGCGAATAGCAAAATCTTCACCTAATATCTGCCACGAAAAGCCAATATCAACACGCTTATATGCCGGGGTACGAAAATATCCGTTCTCATATCCGTTATATGGAGCCGAAACAGGTAATCCCTGCGACCAAAGTCCTCTGAGGCTCATACGCAAACGCTCGTAACCGGGAAAGTAATCCTGGAAAAACAGGGAAAAATTGTATCGTTGATCGGTAGGTAGCGGGACTTTCACACCCTCGACATCCTGTTGAGCTTTCATTATACCAAAGCTTACCCAGCTATCTGCTCCGGGTATAAATTCACCATATAGTTTCAGGTCAAGCCCCATAGCGTATCCATCAGCCGAATTCTCTCCCGAATATCTGATTTTCACATTGTTTACGGTATATGGTATCAGATCGGACATGTTCTTGTAATATAATTCGCCTGACAATTTAAAAGGAGGAGTACTCTGATCTTTACCTCTGAAATAATAATCACTCCCTAAAACTATATGAATCGATTTTTGAGATTTAATATCCTTATTCAATTCTACAACATTATTTCCATCAACATTGACTATGCGCTGAAACTCCTTATAGAAAGGGGCCTGATAATAGATTCCTCCCGCCAGGCGTACAGAGAAGTTATCCATACCTTTCGGCACAAAAGCTAAAGCTCCGCGCGGACTAAATATAAACTCTTCATTGAAGGTCCAATAAGTAGCACGAAGTCCGGCATTCAGTATAAATAATCCTTTTTCAGTTTTTAATCGATAAGTGTCCTGCAAGAATCCTGAAAAGCGCGATGAATTGATGCGATTATCCGATTTCAGGTTTGAATACATATTCACGTCTACGCCTGTATTCGGTAATGAGTATCCCGTCGAATCGCGCATCTCCCACTCTTTAATCTTATTCTTTATATTTTCTCGTTGATATGTTAGCCCCCATTTTAGCAAGTGATTATTTAACTTAAAGTCACCGAAATGCGTAAAAGTATATACTTCCGACTCTACCTTATTACGTGCATGCTCCATGTATGTACCTATTCCCAAGACAGAGGAATCGTCCGTCACCTCAGCTCCTGATCCATCAAATTCTTTCAACAGATAACGGCCTTCAATATCATATCGCTCCTGCTCATCGGAGGCAAACGTAGAGCCTGTTATTCCAATATTCAAATTATCATTGACCTTTCCTTTCAAAGTCAAAGCAGCCTGATATGTCAGAAATTTATCTTTCTCCTGTCCATCGAAGTGAACAGTAAAATTCCGTAATATTTGCAATGTACCGAAACTTGTACTGCGCGTACGCGGGGTATATTTATACAGGTTATGCGAATAATTTCCCAAGAAATTGATTTCCCATTTAGAAGACAAATCATATGTTATGAAAGATTGAATATCGAAGAAAGAAGGGTCATATTCGGCCTTTGTATCTGTTGTATTCATCAATGAACGGATTGTCTTATAACGAATCCCTGTAATTTGAGAAAAACGTCCCGAAGAATTACCCACATGTACATCTCCACCCAAAAATCCGGCAGAAGCAGACGCCTCAAACTTTTTGGGCTTACGGTATGTAATATCGAGAACTGAAGACATTTTATCTCCGTATTCAGCACTATATCCTCCAGCCGAAAAAGCGATGGTTTTGATCATATCAGGGTTTATGAAACTTAACCCTTCCTGCTGAGCCGAACGCACCAACAACGGTCTATATATCTCCAATCCGTTGACATAAACTATGTTTTCATCGAAATTTCCACCTCGCACAGAATATTGAGAACTCAACTCATTGTTTGTACTTACACCACCCATAGTCACAAGAAGCGATTCGAGACTGCCCCACGGACTAGAAGCGCGTTTGGTTGCCAAATAATCTATTCGCTCAATAACAGTAGTCACAGTACGCTGCCCTTCGACCGTTACAACATTCAAATCCCGGCTATCTTCGTCCATTACAACATCCAATTCAATATTTTTATCCAATCGGGAGATAATATACTGATGTTGGCGATAGCCAAGCAATGAAAAAATAAGCTTAACAGAGTCTCCTGGCGAAACAGAGATAATATACTCGCCCCGGGTATTTGTCATTACACTGTTTCTGCTATAAGCTTGAGACACGGATACATTTTCCAGTGGTTGTTTTTGAAAATCATACACCTTCCCCGCTATTTTTACTTGTTGCGCATAAGTAAATGAAGCAATAAATATAGTCAGCAGTAAGATGGTTTTCTTTATCATATAGTTTAATTTGTGAAACAAATTTATAGATATATTTCCTGAGCGCCAAGCTTTTCCCTTTTTAAACTAGCGAGACGAGACAAAAAACGGCCGCAAGTTGCGACCGTTTCAACATATAATAAATATTTATTACTTAATTATTTTCAGTTCCTGAATAATACGAGGGCACTTCATCACTTTATCTATGGTGTAAAGCACATAACGTATATCAACGCTAATCGTACGCTGAACAGCGGGTTCAAACAAGATGTCACCGCTCAACGATTCCCAGTTACCATCAAATGCCAAACCAATAAGTTGTGCCTTTCCATCGAATACCGGACTTCCGGAGTTGCCTCCTGTAATATCGTTGTTCGACAAGAAGTTTACATGCATCTTTCCATCTTTATCGGCATATTGACCAAAATTACCTGATTTCAAATCGTTAAGAATATATTCCTGTACATTAAATTCCGGATCACCGGGTACTTGTTTATTAAGAACACCCTGCGATGTTGAATAATAGTCGTATGTAACAGCATCAGCAGGTTTATAACCACCTACAGAACCATAACTCAATCGTTGTGTAAAATTAGCATCCGGATAGAATGTCTTATTTGGTTCCATAGCCATCAGTCCTGCCATATACAGGCGGTTTCCCTTAGTTATCTGATCATAATAAGGCAATGACGAATCTCTTAGCTGCTTTAATATCGGACTAAGTGAATTAGCTAATTCAATTGCAGGATCTTTATCAATATTTCCGCTAGCCATAAGAGACACAGCATCTTCCAGATTGGTCAATTTTGAATTTTCATATACCCAGTCCGCATATTTCTGGTAATCTCCGCCAAATTTAATATCTATTGTATCATAGATTGCAGGGATATATTGAGCAGGAACGTTATCTCTGTATATTTTCAGTAAAACAGGCATAACCTTATGATCCAGCGATGGCTCGTAGTCTTTATATGTCGCAGCCAAGCGAGCACGCAGGTCTTCACTTTTTGCAGCAGCATCTTTATTCGAACGGTTTACAAAAAGAGTAGTATTCGCTATACCCGTAATTTCAATACCCCTATAGAATGTTTCGACCAGATATGTCTGTATCCTTGTCACTTCCATAGTTTCAGTATAGCCTTCCTTCAATAATGGTAATGCGTCTTTGTATTCTGAGTTAGAGGCAGCCCACTGTGTAAAGCGGCTTTCCAGATCTTCTTTGTCTTTTATTACACCCAACTTCGCAATAGCTTCGTTCATACCAATCGCATTTTTCCAGTAGTTAGAGCTTCCGGCATATTTAGAAGCATATTTGATACGTATTGCATCGCTCGCATTCATCGCTTTGCTCCATATTTCTTGTTTAGCTCCGCGAACTTCAATACGTGGTTTGTGTTCCGACTCTACCATTTGTTTAATACCCCACGATGGAATGTAGCGCTCTGTACTACCCGGATAACCGATAGTCATGGCATAATCTTTTTCCTTATATCCTTTTAATGAAACAGGAACTGAATATTTAGGCATGTAAGGAACATTATCTGCACTATACTCAGCAGCTTTGTTTTCTTTGTTTGCATACACACGGAATACAGAAAAGTCTCCGGTGTGGCGTGGCCACATCCAATTGTCCGTTTCACCGCCAAATTTACCCACTGAGGATGGAGGAGTGAATACAAGACGTACATCGCGGAATACTTCGTATATCACAGCATAATACTTATTATGTGCATAGAATGGAACGATCTGGGCTCTTAAAAATTTATTACTTTTATATTTTTCAAGATATACGTTCGATAAAGAATCGATTTTCCGGTCACGAGCTTCTTCACTGTCTCCAGATTGAACTGTAGCTGTAACAAAATCTGTTACATCTTCTGTTTTTTGCAAAAAGGAAACCGCAAGCCCTTCGGCCGGTAATTCTTCACCAAACGACTGACTTACAAAACCGTCTTTGAGATAATCATGTTCTATCGAACTGAGTTTTTGGATACTTCCGTATCCGCAATGATGGTTGGTAAATATCAGCCCCTGATCGGATACCGCGACACCGGTACAGCCTCCACCAAAAATAACAACCGCATCTTTCAGAGATGGATTTGTTTCACTGTATATTTTATCTACAGGAAACGTAAAGCCGAGTTCTTTCATACGAGCCGCACTCTGTCTGTTCAGTTCTTTCAGCAGCCACATTCCTTCGTCAGCCTTAACACATAAAACCGACAGAAAGGCAATAAGTAATAGTGATAACTTTCTCATTCAATTCTGATTTTATTAAATTATAATTTATCTTTTTTCAAATATCTATTGATAACGGGAATTTCCGATAAAGGTAAATCCTTCTTTATGATGATATATGTAAATAGTATCAAGTATATAGTACGGTATGCCAGCCGCAATATTTCATTGTCAATATCAGGCAACATGGCCGCGAAATAAAACGCGATAGCTATTGCAAAATAAAACAAGATATTTTTTAAATCATACTTTATCGGGAAATATTTTTGCCCCATATAATAAGAAATGCCTACTATTATAAGATTAGCTATCAGAGTTGCCCAGGCACTTGCGATATAGCCATATACAGGGACAAATATGATATTTATTATTACCTGTAGGACACAACCCAAAACAGAAAAATAAGCTCCATATTTTGTTTTGTCAGTTAATTTATACCATACAGAAAGGTTAAAATAAATGCCGAAAAGTATCTCTCCTATCATGGCAATAGGAACAATGACAATGCCGACCGTATAATTCTCGCTAATTATATATTTAAGTATATCCAGATAAAATACAACGCCTAAAAAGACTAACAATGCAAAAATAATAAAATACTTCATTGCATCGGCATAAGGTTTTGTACTTCCCCCATCTTTATTTCGACCAAAAAAGAACGGTTCATAAGCAAAGCGAAAGGCCTGTGTAAACATCGTAATAATAACCGTAATTTTGATACAAGCATTGTATATTCCTAATTGCCTAAAAGCCTCAGCTTTATCTTCAAAAACATAGGGATAGATAACCTGAGCAACAGATTGACTGATCACGCCTGCTATACCCAATATCATCAAAGGAAGAGAGTATTTTAACATCTGTCGCAATAATACACTATCGAACTGCAACTTCAATCCTTTCATTGCAGTAGGGATAAGAAGTAATAATGTAGCAAGGGTTGCAATAAGGTTAGCTAGAAATATATAACCAATCCCCATATCAGGATGATAGAATTTATTAAGGGCAAAGTCCGGATAATTTTTGTATAACCAAGGGCATATAATTAGAAATAATAAATTAAAAAATATATTGAAAAATATAAATGTCATTTTGAGCGACATAAATCTTATCGGTCTTTTTTGGTATCTTAAATAAGCAAAGGGGATTGTTATAAAAGCTTCTACAGCTATTATAATCACCATTATCATAAGATGCTCCCTGTGCTCGGTATACCCCATGCTCTCAGAAATAGGAACGATAAAGTAAAAGCATAGCAGAATAAATAAAAGAGAGGTTGTTCCCAAGGATATTAGCGAGGTAGAATATACTTTATTCGGATTATCATGCTTATTCATAAACCGGAAAAAACCAGTTTCCATACCATAGGTAAGCAGAACCATAAAGATAGCAGTGTATGCTTGAATAAATCCAACTTTACCAAACTCTTCCGGGTTTGTAAATATATATGTATGCAACGGGACTAAGCACCAATTAAGAAAACGTCCGACAATACTGCTTAATCCGTAAATTGCAGTATCTTTTGCCAAACTTTTCATTCCACTTCCTGCCATAAAAATTGTTTTGATTACAAAAGTAATACAATTCACAGAATAGAGGTTTCAATTTGTTTATTATTCCATATAATTCACAGGACAACCAATGTCCAGACAACTATAAAAAACAGAACCAAATAGTATTTTTCTCATATTAAAACCTAACTTTGCAAAAAAATAAACGAAATCAACCAGCCCATGAACTATTATCATTTATCCATATTGATACACCGCCAAGCGATTAAGTATGGAAGAAAAACTGCAATCAAATACCGAAGTCCGGAAGAAAAAAAATGGAAAAACATTTCATGGAAAAAGTTTTCGGATTATGTGATGAAAACAGCCTGGGCAATGGCAGAGATGGGTATAAAAGAAGGAGATAAAATCGCTGTATATTCACAAAATACTCCGCAATATTTATATACCGATTTTGCATCATATGCCAATAGATGTATATCCGTACCCATTTACGCGACATCTTCACCCACACAGATTGAATACATAATAAACGATGCCAATATACATACGCTTTTTGCCGGAGAACAGTTCCAATATAACAATGCTTTTAAAGTTCAGCAAAAATCTTCTGTATTGGAAAGAATCATTGTCTTCGATAAAAAAGTGAAATTTCATCCCGAAGATACTACTTCTATCTATTTCGACGATTTTATCGCTACCGGAGAAAACTCAAATGCGGAAGTCACGGTACGTGTACGCATGAAAGCGCGTAAAGACGACGATGTAGCA
This sequence comes from Dysgonomonas reticulitermitis, assembly GCF_054601275.1. Taxonomy (NCBI): domain Bacteria; kingdom Pseudomonadati; phylum Bacteroidota; class Bacteroidia; order Bacteroidales; family Dysgonomonadaceae; genus Dysgonomonas; species Dysgonomonas reticulitermitis. The sequence continues at coordinate 16,510 of NZ_BAAHWU010000050.1, forward strand.
TGTATCATGTACACATCCGGAACTACAGGGGAGCCTAAAGGTGTTGTTCTTCCACACTCATGCTTCTTGCAGGTATTCCGCATACATGACATGAGGTTAACTATGACTTCGGATAAAGACTTATCGATGAACTTCCTTCCTTTGGCGCATATTTTTGAAAGAGCATGGACCTGTTACGCCATACATAAGGGAATGACCATTGCCATAAACCAAGATGCCAAAGAAATACAAAAATCCATCAAGCAGGTAAAACCAACCATTATGTGCAGTGTTCCTCGCTTTTGGGAAAAAGTATATGCCGGAGTACATGAAAAAATATCCAATTCGAAGGGTATTATGAAATGGTTATTTACCGACGCTATCAAAACCGGGAAAAAATATAATCTGGACTATAAAAATAAGAATCTACGTGCTCCTTTCGGTACCCGGGTAAAATTCTTTTTATACAACAATACCATTTTTCATGTGTTGAAAATGGTAGTAGGAATTGAAAAGGGGAATATCTTTCCATGTGCAGGAGCTCCTTTATCCGATGCCATTATCGAATTTCTGCAATCGGTAAATATTCCTATCATTATAGGCTATGGACTGACTGAAACAACTGCAACGGTAAGCTTCTATCCGGAAAAAGAATTTGCTCTAGATTCGGTAGGAACTCTCATGCCGGAAGTAGAGGTAAGGATAGATGAAAGCAACAACGAAATTCTCGTAAAAGGTAAAACTGTAATGCGGGAATATTATAATAAACCTGAAGAAACAGCAAAAACCTTTACTGAAGATGGCTTTTTCCGTACCGGAGATGCCGGACGTATCGAAAACGGTGTCTTATATCTCACCGAACGTATCAAAGACTTAGCTAAAACAGCTAATGGGAAATACATTGCTCCTCAAGCCATCGAAACACGTGTAATGGAGGATAAATTTGTAGACATGATAGCTGTGATAGCTGATGAGCGAAAATTCGTCAGCGCCCTCATTGTCCCTGATTATAAAGCCTTGATGGAATACGCCGATACCAATAATATACAATATGACAAAGTCGAAGATCTCTTTTCTAATGTAGATATATTACGCATGTTGGATGCCAGAATAGAACTTTTGCAGGCAAATTTCGCACCATACGAAAAAATAAAAAAATACAGGCTACTTGCCGAACCATTTACGATGGAAGGTGGTGAATTGACGAATACATTGAAAGTAAAACGCAAGTTCGTTGCCGAAAAATATAAGGATATTATAGATAAAATGTACAGGGAGTAGTCAATTTGAGAATGTGCCAATTTGAAAATTTAGAATCTTTGAATTTTGAGATCTTAAAATTTTGAAATCTACCTTATGGCCGGTATATACATACATGTCCCTTTCTGTAAGACCAGATGTATCTATTGCGATTTCTATACTCGTACCGATATGTCATCGAAGCATGATTATGTATCAGCTATATGCCGGGAAATAGAACTACGTAAAGATTATATCTGCGATGAAAACGTTGAAACAATCTATTTTGGAGGAGGAACGCCCTCTCAATTATCTAAAAGTGATTTCGACCGGATATTTGATTCTATTCGTCATAACTTCAAAGTACCGGAAAACGCCGAGATAACAATGGAGGCCAATCCTGACGATTTGAGTGACAGGTATCTGCAAGTAATAAAAGAACTTCCATTTAACCGGCTTAGCATCGGTATACAGAGTTTCGACGACAAAGAACTTCTGTTCCTTAAACGCAGGCATTCGTCACAAAAAGCAAAAGACGCGGTGAAATCGACAAAATCCGCCGGATTTGATAACATAAGCATCGACCTGATGTATGGACTTCCAAAACAGACATTGGATATATGGAACAGAAACCTCGATGAAGCTCTGGCTCTTGACATCCAACATATATCATCCTATCATCTGATCTATGAACAGGGTACGCGTTTGTACCGTCTTTTCAAATTGGGAGATGTGAAGCCCGTAGATGAAGATTTGAGCGTGGAGATGTTTTCTGCTATGATAGACAGGCTATCGTCGTCCGGATTTGAACATTACGAAATATCGAACTTTGCGAAAAATAAATTATATTCGAAGCACAATAGCTCGTATTGGTCAGGAAAGAGATATTTGGGGTTAGGCCCTGCAGCTCATTCGTTTGACGGGCAAAATCGCGCATGGAACATTCCTTCCATATCCAAATATACAGAAGGTATCCGTTCGGGGAAACTTCCATTGGAAATAGAATACCTCGATGAAAACACCCGCTATAATGATTTTATATTAACCGGAACGCGGACAATGTGGGGTGTAGACCTTAATGAACTGGAAAGACTTTTTGGTAATCAGAAAAAAGAATACTGTTTAAAAAATGTCCGGAAGTATGTAAATCAAGGATTCGTAACCCAATCGGATGATAAACTAAAACTTAGCCGAAAAGGGATATTCATTTCGGACGGTATTATGAGCGATCTGATGTGGGTGGATTAAATAAGCCCTCTGGACTTAAATTCCAAATATTTATTCATTGAATCTATTGTCAGGTTCTCCGGTTTTGATAAGATTGTGTGAATCCCGTATCTGTTCAGTTCCTTTACAATAAGAAATTTATCGTTCGACAACTTTTCAGCCATCCCCTTTCTGAACATTTCTTCCATATTTGCAGGCGCTGTATCGAGGACTTCGTTAAACTCCGAATTGAGAAAAAAAGCGACCAACACCAGATGATCTTTAGCCATATGGCTCAGGTACTTCAATTGGCGGCGCATGCCGTTCACCGTCTCAAAATTGGTATATAGAATAATCAGGCTGCGTTGAGACAGTTTACGCCGAACGGTAGCATATAAACGTTCATAGTCGGACTCTTTAAAATCTGTTTTCTGGGCATAAAGGGTCTCCAATATTTTATTTCTCTGACGGCGTTGCTTATCTGCCGCAAGTATTTCGTCTATATCTTTTGAAAATGTAATGAGTCCGGCTTTATCCCCTTTGTTCAATGCAGTACTACACACCATCAGTGTTGAATTTATAGCATGGTCGAGCAATGTCATCCCGTTGAAGGGCATTTTCATCGTACGTCCTTTATCTATCAGACAATATACAGGTTGCGACTTCTCTTCCTGATAAGTATTCACCATCAATTGACTAACACGCGCAGTTGCTTTATAATTAATCGTGCGGGGATCGTCTCCGGCCACATAATGTTTGATCTGATCGAATTCGGTAGCATGCCCTATCCTGCGTATTTTCTTGATTCCATAATCAGTTAACCGGTGCGAAGCCGCCAGCAATTCATACTTGCGCATCTCGATAAAAGACGGATAAACAGCGACTTCTTTCCCCTCATCGAATATATAACGTCTGGAAACAAACCCGAGCAAGCCACTTACGTATACATTTACAGCTCCAAACCGGTAAACGCCTCTCTCGGTAGGCCGCAGATCGTAATAAAGAACTTCCGAACGATCGATTCCTAAATAAGTGTTGAAAGCCAGATCCCGTTTCTGAAACTGAAAAGGAACTTCTTCTACAATCTCTATACCTATTCTGAAAGGATATCTATTGCTAACCGACAACGATATCGTATTTATATCGCCGTTCGAGAGCCTGTCCGGACAATTCCGGGATGCCTGCACACCTCTGGATCGCACATATAAAGCCATAATATCCATGAGCAGGAATACACCCGCCACACCGATGCCGACCAGCACAATAAACAAATAATGCTCGAAAACAAAGCACGCGAAAAGAGCCAGCACACACAGTGCCAGAGCAATAAAAAAACGATTTGAAAGATACAGGCTCTTAAAAAACCGTATTACCGGGGAACTTCCGCTTTGTCTATCAGTTGGCATATAATCGTATCGGTAGATGTACCGTCCATTTCTTTCTCGGGTGTTAACAATATCCTGTGTCTGAGCACAGGGACAGCGACTTCCTTAATATCGTCAGGTGTGATGAAATCGCGCCCACGTATTGCAGCTAATGCCTTTGAAGCGTTCAATATAGCCAAAGAGGCACGAGGCGAAGCTCCCAGCGTTATCCACGGGCTTTGGCGTGTCGCAGCCACAATCTGAGCAATATATTCCAATAAATGTTGCTCTACCAGGACTTTCTCTACCAACAACCTCAAAGACGTCAATTTCTCAGCAGTAAGGACAGAATTAATACCAATGTCGGCAGATAGTTGTCCCTTATTTTGCCTGTCTAAAATATTGATTTCATCGACAATATTAGGATAGTCCACCACTATTTTGAATAGAAACCTATCCAATTGCGCTTCCGGTAAACGGTAAGTACCTTCCTGCTCTATCGGGTTTTGAGTCGCCATTACAAGAAACGGATAACCCATTTTGTATGTTGTCCCGTCATTTGTTACCTGGCGTTCTTCCATTACTTCAAAAAGGGCTGCTTGTGTTTTAGCAGGCGAGCGGTTAATTTCATCGATAAGTACAATATTCGAAAAGATCGGCCCTTTCTTGAACTCAAATTTACCCGATGCAGGAAAGAATATACTGGTTCCTAATACATCCGAAGGCATTAAGTCGGGAGTAAACTGGATGCGGCTAAAACCTACATCGACAGTCTTCGCTAACAATTTTGCCGATAATGTCTTAGCGACGCCCGGTACACCCTCCACCAAGACATGACCATTGGCAAGTATAGCCACTATCATCTGCTCGATCAACTGATGTTGCCCGACAACAACGCGACCTATCTCATCTTTTATGCTTTGAACGCTGCGGCTCAATTCGGAGAAATCTATTCTCGACTGGAATTCTAAATCTGACATATCTTATATAATTTATTTCAGTTACAAGTTACTGTCGCTTCGCACCATTTGTCATCAGTCATCAGTCAACAGTCAGCAGTCAACAAACTATTATTTTGACCTCTATCTTTCATTTTAACTAAAAAGTAATTCCCTCAAGCAATCTTGCGTAAATCGAAGCAAACTGACTGATTTTCAGTATTTTTAATCAAAAGGCAAACAGGTTGATGAAGCCGTAAAAGACCGGAAAACACCCCTTTCAGACAGGGTACAGTTACTAAACCGTTACCTGTATTTCCCCTGTTCCGGCTTGATAAACGATACCTGAACGTTGTATGTAAACCTTTGACTTGCATACGGTTGTTTATAGTGATTCTGGCTTTGTACAGGCAAACCTACATAAAAATCTTCGATTTTTAGGCCAGTTGTATAAAAAACCAAGACCACCCTTATCTTTATAGGCTGAGAGGTATCAGCGTGTGATCCACAGATTGTAATTATT
>NZ_BAAHWU010000051.1:0-21609 GCF_054601275.1 Dysgonomonas reticulitermitis
GTCAATTGGTTGCCAATGTGGTCCATTGTCAGGTTATCCACCAAGCCAAATGAGGTACTGCCGTTTCCTGCATCTTTCTTGCCGTAACGTTGCAAGGTTTTGATATTGCCGTGCTTGTCGTAGGAATATGATGTTCCGTACTGTTCGCTGCCTATACCTGTGTAAGCGGCTGTTTTTAAGCGCGAGAGGTTATCGTAGGTATAAGTATATTTACGGGTTTGGTTGTCCTGTTTCCAGTCCATCCATTTAATATTCCCATTGTAAGTATAATCGAGATTCTCGACGAACAACGGGCTGTTGATGGATTTTGTCCACGAACGGACGTTATAGGCATAGGTTGAGTTCAGGTTGGCCTGCCCGCCTTTCTTGTTGGTCTTGAGCCGTCCCAGTTCGTCATAGCTGTTTTCTGCCAAAGTTACTTCTGCTGCTGTATTCAGCTTATGTTTGGTGGTCAGCAACCTTCCTGCATGGTCGTAGGTATAGGTGTAGACTTCGGTCTGGGTGGTTTTACCTGTGGCCTGGTGTACATGCTTCCTCTGTGTCGGCTGCCCGGTGAAGTTGTAGGCGATGTATTCCTTTTCCAGTCCTCCGGCAAGGTGGTTGTTACTCTTGGTCTGTATCAGCCTTGCCCGGTTGTCGTAATACATTACCGAGTAGAGATACGTTGTCCCTGTTGTTCCGTCGGCATTCATCTGGGCGGTCAGGGTACCGGTCAGCAGGCCTTTGTTCTTATGCTTATTAGCTGCCTGATGGTCTCCGTAGCATACTCCGTAACCCGTTTCGGTGGTATATTGCGTGTCGGCGGTATTGGGTACTCCCGTAATGCCCAAAAACTCATAGCCATCGTAAAAATTAACAGACAATACCGTTGCCGCAGATAAAGTGACTCCTGTAACCGTGTAACTGTTTGCCGGATTTGTACGGCCGGTATTATAGGTTGCCTTTACAACGATGTTTCCCAACGGGTTAGCCGAATAGTCGAGGCTGTTGGTACAGGTACCCGTCAGCACAACCCTTCCGAAGGCGTCGGGAATGGTAAATGTCCATTCTTTCGGGCTTTTATTGTATTGTTCCCCGTCCTGCGAGAAGATCAGCCGGTCGGCTTTGTCGTAAACATAGTAGTTCCATTCGCAGCCGGGTATCTTCTTTGCTATGCAGCGGTTGCGGTCGTCATACTTGTAAAGGTAAGCGTATTGCATCAAATTGGCATCTGTTTCTATCCAGTTAGAAGAATTCAATAGCCTGTCCGAAGCTTCGGGAGGAAGTACTGCCTTAAGATTTCCATAACTATCATAGATATAGTTTGTATCGTATCGCTTTCCCTCATTGATCTGGCGAGTCAGAACAACCTGCCCCAGCTTATCAGTGAACTCATAAGACATATTGCCGTCCTCGTCTTTCAGACGGGTGACAGAAAGCTCACCGGCAGGATAGTTAGCCGTACGGGATAGACTGATTACCTTTCTGTCGTCTGTTGTTTTATACAAGGCGCAAACTAAAGAATCGTTATCGACCCATGTCGTGCCGGATTTACCAATATTAGCCAGATAGTTATATCTAACCCCATACAAAGGCTCCACACATTTTTGATAGGTTCCGTTATCCATAAATTCATTAATGATCGACCGGTAAGCCTGACCATCCTCCCAGTCATTGCTTCCGGGATATTTTATGTAAGCACAGAAATCGTAATCATTGACAAATTCATATACGTATTGCCGTAGCTCTGGATAATCATCAAGATATGAATCCGGCAGGAGAGCTTTCGAGGCTTCGGGCAATAGTATAAAAGAATATTTTTCCCACCAGTTATTATCCGGAACAAAATATGTATCGTAAAACTCACCGTTAATAATATCACGAATCAAAATAACCATGTCATTACTTTCTTTAAAACGGTATTGAACAAGGCCATCGCTGTAAGTCCTTTTTTCGACGTCAAGGTATCCTTCATCAAAATAATAATATTCATTTTCATCATCATCAGAGCAATAGGCGTATAAATAAGAATCTGTTCCATATCCATATTGTTCGTATGCACGACATTGCAGTTCCCTTACTGTGGACGAGTTTTTCATGTATTCCGTTTTCATAATTGTCCTTGCCTCTGTTGTTTTACTATACCAGTCTTGCCCCGGACCATATTGTTCTTTAACACGGCTTAGGGGAGAGGCTTCGTAGACAGGTGAAGAATAGGGTTTCTGGTCGCCTGCATTAGACATTTGAATGAATATTTTAGCTGCCTCTACATCTACGAATGCACCGTTATTAGTTGTTGTGACTTTGCCAGGTAGCCATGCTTTGGACTCTCGGCCAAAAGCATCGTATTCCTGTATGCTTACCAAATCCCTGGCATCGGGTGTGATACCCCGCTGAACTGTCTGTATGGGACGCCCCAACCCGTCGAAGTATTCTACCTGGTCGAGGTAGGTTGTTCCCGATTCGTTGGTATAGGTGCGGGTATGGATATAGTTCTGGTTAGTGGAGAAACTACCCTGCCCCAAGAGACTAATGCCTATACTCAAAAATAATATATGTATAAATAATTTTTTCATAGCTTACTTCTGTTTTAAATTACTGGCTAATAAATAATACTTTTAGTAAGAGTTAGGATAATATATAAGATTATTATCACCTATTTTTTTCTCTGATGTAGAATTTAATAGTTCCATATGCAAAGCGATTCTAATTACTGTATCATATTGAGTATCCATATTCATTACTACAGATAAGGTTCCTGCCGGTATATTATCTAACGTAAATGTCTTACCAATATCTGCCTTCACTATTCTTTCGTTAAGCAATGTCTGACCATTATTATGACTTATTTTTAAAGTTACAAATGAATTGACTGGTATATAACTTCCGGAATCACCTATTCTGAATTTAAGACCGGAAGAAGATTTGAGTAGAATATTTGAAGTCAGTGCTGACGATGGGTATTTTGTATTTGAAAATTCTACCATTTCTCTAACAATCTTAATATGATGGCTAAATGTTTCTTCATTATTATACAAATTATCCCGAACTTTACATGTAATGAGGTAATTCCCTGGCACAAGAAATTGCGCAAAGGCACCTCCGACATCATTCAGAATCAGATGCTCTTCATTACCCAGCAAGAGCTTCCATTCGTAGCTGTAATATTGGCTGCCTCCTCCTCCCGAAGCACTAAAAGGAATAAAAATTGATCCCACTTCGGCAACTGCAGGAGCATTGCCCCAAGAACCGAATAATTGCATATAGGCAGGTTTTACATTTAATGGATGTGGCGTCAATGTCACGATCTCGTTAGTTATTAAATCTTTTATCTGGCAGTTTACAGTATATTCCCCCGCTGGTACATGGACATTATAACTACTGCTTCCTGTATAACTATTGACTATCGTTCCCTGTGAGTTTTTTAACGTCCATGAGTATTGCGTTTTTCCCGATCCTCCTGAACTGCCTGCTGTAAATATCAATTGTGTTGAGAAATCGGTAGTTGGCTTTTGCCCCCAACTGCCAGACAATGACATAACATTAAACTCTTCCGAATTATAAAATTTATAACCGAACTCTTGATCAGTTATCGAATAATCAATTATATGCTTACCTGGTACAAAATTGTGAATTATTTTGGCAGTATTGCCAGATCCTACAATGTTATTAGAAGCGTCTAATATCGACCATGAATAAGAATATGTCCCAGATGTGTTATTTTGAGAAATAGTTAAATCATTTATGTGGATATGAGGATTATTTACACTTAATATCATCGGCTTGATATCGACTCTCTCCGGATTTGAGTCAGATTGCTTATGGATATATGAGTATTCTGAAATCAACTTACTTTTATGGTCTTTTACATTTAATAATCTGCCGGCATTATCTATATTATAATAAGTTGTTATCCCTGTGGGATCGGTTACCGTTACCAGCCCTATAGGAGACTTGTAAGTATATGTGCTAACAATGGCACTAGGCAATGCTTTCTGTAGGCTTCCATCTTTTAATTTTGTTTCAGGGGGTACAAGCATATTTGATAATGTTTCTATACTTGCAACACTGAATACTGATTTTGCGGCAGTTTCAACGTCTGAATAAGAGCCTCCTTTGATTTCAGCAATCGGATATTGACCATTATAACCCCAAAGGTATATTGTATTTAAACCATCAATTGTAGTATAATGCAAAATATTCCCTTTCTGGTCGTATTTATTGAAGATTATATCCAAGCGTACCTTACCAGGGTCGGATGTTGATGTTTGAATAGAAGACGGGAAAATGCTACCATAATTATTTCTAATCCGTCCTATTTCTTTATCATTATGTTTTGTGATTGTTTCTATAATTGTCGAAAGCATATTTTTTTTATGCAGTGCCGATACTGGAGATGGATAGGTGTATTCTTTCTCTAAATAGTTATTTGTACTATTTGTCTGAGTAGTTTTTGACAGGCGATTTCTTCCGTCATACATATAAGTCTCTTTCATAGTAACAGGGTTCAACCCATCTTTGTCATACTGGACAACAGTTTTTGTTTCAGGAAGCAATCGGCCTTCTTGGATTCTATAAAACATATATGAGTATAAGCTAAGAATAAAGGAATAAGCATTATTATAATTAAAAGTGCTGCCACATGATTGTTCTGACAATAAATCAGGAAACTGATATCTTGTAAAGACCCAATACGCTGCTTCACAAGGAGGATCATTAGGAAAATGATAATCAAAATTGACAACTTGTCTTACTTTCATTTCGGAATAATCATAATGATCCAAAACTGAATTCGGATAACCGACATCTTTATATGTAAATCCTTCTTGGAATATTAGTTTATTATCTTTATTCCAAATCTCTTTTGTTTGCAACTGAGGAGAATAACCGAGAGCATATTCCAGCACATTGATTGTACTATTCGCTGAATATGGTTCTGATACCGGAAGATTAGACATAGAAACAGGATGGCTACTTGTTGTGTGAGGTGCTCCTACCATTGGTGAGGTTTTATATTTTTCGGGTATCAAGAATTTCATTATTGTTTTTCCTTCATATATCGTATCTATTCCATTTAAGGAAGCTTTTCTTATCGATACTTCCGGATAATTGACACTGAAGTCGTGCATAGGAACATTTCCAGTCGGATTCATGGAGTATGTTTTCGTACAAGAATAAAAAAATCGGCCAATCAATGAAAAGTTAAAAGACATACTTTTAAAATTATTTTCATCGATATTTAAGTTTGGAATGCCGTCAGAATACTTATAAGCAACAATTTCCGGACGTTTTAAGCCATCGTAGGTTTTAATAGATTTGATCCGCATACCCCCACCCACAATACCATTGAAACGATTGGGCTCATATTCAAATTCACGATAACCTCCTGTCGGATAAATAATAGTACGCAGCGAAAATATTTGTGGATTACTATTACTCTTTCTATCAACAAAGGACCATTCTTGTCCTGAGTGATTAAATTCCCTAAGCTTTTTTATAGTTGGAGGTAAGTAGTTAGTCCGGCTGGTAAATGAATATACTACTTTTTCATCTGCAAACTCTTTATGTAGAATAACATCGCTCCCCCCTCCTTTTTTATAAAATCCCCATTGATCCGGATAATAACCAGTCTGTACATTACCTTGCGGTTCGTTGTATAAAAATTTATATTCTTCTTTTAGTGAATTGGTGGTTTGTATTATAACAGCTCTTAGCAAATGATGCCAGGGCAAATGTTCGGATTCTACGGTTTCAGGAGAGGTTTTATAAGAAAAATAAATTGTCTTCAATATCTCTCCATTCTTAGACAATATTTGAATATTGTCAACCAAACATGGTGAATTTTTATTTGAACCAGGCCTGTTCATAAGACTAGGATTTTTATCATCTATTCTATTGATAACAATGGTCATATTAGGAGCTTCTATATTATCCAAATAGAAACTCTCTGTCAAGAAATAATTCCACTGATCTCGAGACGGTCTAATTGAGGAAGAAGTTGTTATGCTTTCGCTTTCGTGATTTCTCTCGCCAACACCTGAATAAGCTATTGCTGCGGCATCAGAGACATTGATAGATTGAAATTCTCCTGCATATCTTCCAGAATATTGAATATAAGGCTTATACCCGAAAGTAATTGAATCATTAAAGGGTGTAACCAATTTCGACAATAGCCAGGCGGTTGGGTGTGTTTCATTATTAATTACAGTCGATTCTATTGGCTTGGTATTATTATTGTTATATCCTCCGAAGTAGAATATATTTCCTTGTGTATCAACTATCGAGCCTCCTGTTGGGGATATGATGGCCTTCTCGAAGGTTTTCTCAAGAATATAGCCACTCTTATAAAGAAAATGTCCGCTTGAAGTTGGAATATTGAAAGTAAAAAGATCTTTTTCTCCATCAGCAGGAGTATTCCAGCTGGCAATGTATGAATGCTGTCCCCTTCTTTGATAGAGCGAACCTAGATATTCATCGATATTTAGGGGTTTGGGATCCCGTAATAGATTTTCCCAAAAATAATACGCATCATAATATGGCGCATCCTCAAAATCAGACCGACTATTAATTGTCCGGGAAATTCTATACCCGCCCACATTTATAGACCATCCTGCTCCTAAGTCTCCATCAAACTGCATAAATTTTACACCCGACGCATGATAAGAAAGAGTAATGGGGATTGTTAGTCCTTTTATTTTTAATTCTCCCAATGGAATGCTGATTTGAGGAATTCCATTATACTCATTTACCGGTTGGTTCACGTATTTTTCGAAAATGAAAGATTGAGGAGATGGCATTATAATATTTTGCTCATTAATTTTATATGCATCCGATAAATTTTGAGCTATTAGGCTCATGCTGTTTATCAGTAGTATTACTATATAAAAATATTTTTTCATAATATGCGGTTCACTTTTACTTTTTAATAATGATTTCATTTACGAACAGGTTGTTTGCTGTAATTCTCAGGATGTAGTTGTTGGGTCTCAGGGACGAACAATCCATTGTTTCGGTATATGTGCCCGCTGTCTTCTGCTGTGCCTTGATCCTTTTAACAGGCAAGCCTTCAATCGAATAAAGCTCGAAACTGACCTTGGCATCCTGCTTGAGATCATATTCCAGGTTCATCTGCGATTCTACCGGGTTCGGGTAAATCTTACAGGTCATCAGGTTTTCTAATGTCACTGTCTTGGCTGTTGTGTTATCTGTGTTCTTGTCTTTGTCCATATCCCATAGTTCTTCCAGCAAAGCCTGGTTCTCCGGGTCGGTATCCAGGTACAGGTGGTCCTGCGGTGGAAAGAAGAAAGCCGTCGAGAAGATTTCACTGTTGTCACTTTGCTTTGTGCTTCTCACTGTCTCAAAGACAGGATAACGGTAGCCTTTACTGTACCAGCGGCAGGTCTCCAACTGGATACCTGTATTTTGAGATTCTGTTGTTGTTTCTATATTCTCAGGGTTCTGTGTATAGGCTGACTTATCCAGGATGGTCTGGATAGTCTTTACCCGAAGGACTGGACTCAAAGTGTCTCCTGTGGGAAGGATCATCTTGCCATAAGCATCGGCAGAGGTTATCATTTGTCCTTGGGATTGCATATCAACTGTCGAGGAGTAAAGCCCTTTGGACTTATAATCGGATACGACTGTCTGCCCGTAGTTCAACGGGAAGTTCATCAAAGTCATCGGGGAAGTGTATTCCAGTTTGATGGTCGGGTTCTCATGGCCTAACTGTAGAAGGCTGTCATTTGAAAGGCGGTAATAGTACATCGTATTATGTTCTGTGCCTACCACCAGTTCATTCTCATGGACAGCTTTCTTTAAGAAGTGCATATCTCCCATGATGTAAATGGAATCATCCAACAGTGGGGGAAGGCTGTAAGTCAGGGTATACTCGTCATTGACGGTCTTCACCTTGCTGAAGTCCCATAACTTGTTTATTCCTGCTTCGCCCGGATCGGCAAACTCGACCTGCTGCTTGATTAATACATCTCCGGCCCGGAGATGGTTATGCACTGTATTTAACTGCCCATAACCAGGCAATATGAATAATACAGATACAATAAGGGTTACAACGAATGTCCTCATAGTATGGATTTATTAATTGAATGAATTATGTTATTTTGTCAAAATTATATTAGTTTAATAAAGAGTGCCCGGATATTTTGCTTTCCATTAGAGATAAATTTAAGCGATAATCTTAAAAAAAGATACATATGGTTAAAATACAGCTCAAAGGAATGTATTCTACACGAATATAACAATAGGGAATATCGGGCATATAGATTTTTTTCAAAACCGAATTATTTAAACACCTGATAATAAAGAATATATATTTAAATAAAAGTTTTGTGATATAGATTTTTTTTCAATTATAGGACGCCTGCCGTATCCGGAAAAACGCCCTTTAAATATTTTTCATGGAGATAAAACTTGTTTTTTACATTCAGGGTAAGCCTTTTTTAGAATTGTTTTTCTTCTTTGCATTTTAAAAATATTGTAAAAAGAAAAGCTACCTCGAATATTCTTACAATGCCCCAAATGATCCAGCAAAACAATTAAAAGCAACAGACTAATCTAAATTCAGGCCGCGATTGGATATTGATATGATAATTTCCAGTATTAAATTGAGAAAGAAAAGAATGAAGAAAAATAAGAATACGATTTGAATAATAAGCCTTTAGAATAGATAATATCCACTTACTAAAATCTTTATGTATTAATGAAGCTTCTGATTTCTAGCTAAGTAATTTATATGCTTATGCTTTTCTTTGTTCTCCTGTCTGATTGGTCGCTTTTTCGAGCTTATAGAGCAAAGCCAATGCCCGCTTTTCTGAGAAATTGGCCTTAACAGCCTTGACCGTCTGGTTGTAATTGTTGCCGATGGCCTGGAACTGCGCATAGAAATTCGTCAGGCGGGCATAGTAATCCATTGCCGCCTTGTCGATTTTAACCGTCTTCATAACGCTCCCGAACAGCATGCCCTTGATAAACTTCGCCTTTTCATTCATCCCCGATTGGAGGAATAAGGACATAAAGCGGGCGTTCTCGTCATCATTTAATTTAATGCCGTAGCGGTGTACGGCGCGGCTTGCCTTCGGCTTCCGGCCTTTTTGCTTCCGGTTGTTTTCTTTATCTGCTTCCATATAATAGCACATTTAGCGGTTTGTGATTTGATGGCAGCAGGGTTTCCGACTTTGGAGGAAACCCACAAGTGTTTTTGGATGCCCGAAGCATTTCGGGCGGCCAAAAACACAACTTGCTGTCAACGCGGGTTGACAGAATCCGCTCATTGCGGATTACCGTGCCCCATCGTTTGTACGTTTTATCAGTTTTTACTGTGTCCATAGGAATTGCTTATTAAGATTGTTTGAAATGACAGCCAAAATTACCCCCCATTCATACACGGGAAAAGGCATCGGGCTATGACAAGCGGTGACGTATGATGACGTAAATAGACAGTACAACTATTTTGTTACCAGAATATTAGCTTTTATTATTCCTTTGCGGCAAATACTTATTGCAATAAGCGCTTGTTGCATGAATTATTTGAGGCGTCAGGTAAGGGTTGCGATAAATAAATAATGCAGGCAATAAATATTACAAGCAATAAATGTTGCAAGCATTATACAATGTAGGCAATATGTATTGCAAACCATAAGCCCGGCAATCACCGGAGGTTGCGATACATAGTCATTATGATAAGTATATAATGCGCGGAATACAACAGTGACAGGATGCAGTAAATATTTACAGCAATAAGTATATGTTGCACTAAGCATTTCCTGCAATGTGCCAGGATTGCAACAAATACCGCAGGCATTTACGGCAACAAGTAAATAATACAGTTTCACAACTTTTAATTTTTAATTCTTAATTAAACAAAGTATGGAATCACAGACCAAATTCGTAGCCATCTCCAACCAGAAGGGCGGCGTGGGTAAATCGGCGTTCACGGTATTACTGGCCGGTTACTTTCATTATGTAAAAGGAAAGAATGTGCTGGTCGTGGACTGCGACTACCCTCAGTTCAGCATCCACAGCCTGCGGGAACGGGACAGGCAGACCGTCGCCAGGAACGACGGCTACAAGCAGCTGATCGTCTCGCAGTTCTCGCGGCTGCAAAAGAAAGCCTATCCGGTGATAACGGCTAATCCCGAAGAAGCGAAGGATATAGCGGACAGTTTCCTTGAGACAGCGGAAACAGCCATAGACATCGTATTCTTCGACCTGCCCGGAACAGTCAATGCCAAAGGCATTTTCAGGTCCATTATCAATATGGATTACATCTTTACCCCGATAGTGCCCGACCGGATGGCCATGCAGAGCAGCATGTCCTTTGTAGCGACCGTGCAGGACTATATCGGCCTGAATCCCAAAGCCCCCCTGAAGGAAATCCATGTGTTCTGGAACAGGGTGAACAGGCGCGTCCCCGCCGATCTGGTGAACATATACGACAAAATTATGAGGCAGCTGAAGCTGCGCGTACTGGAAACGAAGATACCGGATACCAACCGCTACGAAAAGGAACTGACCCTCGCGGGAAAAACCTTTTTCCGCTGCACGCTGCTCCCGCCCCCGGCAAAGATGCTGAAGGACAGCAAGTTCAGCGCGGGTATAAACAAGCGCATGACGGTACGTTTTTCTGTTTGTATATGCAATATCTCCGGTAAGCACTTGCCCGGCAAATTCCACATATATATTTTCCAATACCTCCGGTCGGACATCGATACCCGTTTGCAAGGCCTCCCGCAGCGCGGGGAACAGCCTCATCGAAATAAACCGTTCCATCATTTTTTGCGTTTTACATTTTTAAATATTTGATAACCTGATAAAAAGTAATAGTTCGGGGACCTGCACCTCTAGCTTCCCGGAGCCTGGCAACCGACGGGCCAACCTTGATATAAATCCCTAAAGGGCGGCGACGTTCGCCGCCCGACACTCGTATAAAGAAGAGCAGTCCGGTCATCATGCTCCGGGCGGCTCTGTCTATTTTGTATGGATAAGCCCGTGGCTGCTGTCACCAGGATATATGGACGCACTTCCCCGAACTATTACTGTATAAGATAAATAACCCTGCCGATGATGATACCGACAGGATTATAATTATTGCTTCGCAACACACAGACGGGACGTCTGCGCGAGCGTGCTGACTACTTTAATTACTGATTGACATTAATTATATATAGCTATGAATTCCCCCCAATAAAAAGCTCACACCGAAAAAAGTCATACCAACAGCCAGAATAGCAATGCTACAATATAAATGAAAATATCGAGGCGAACGGAATGCTTTAAAACTATTTCTGTGCATTGGAATAGCATACACGATCAATGTGATGAGAGCCCATGTTTCCTTCGAGTCCCATCCCCAATAACGCCCCCAGGATATATTAGCCCAAACAGCACCCAGAAAGATTCCTATAGCCAACAGGAATAGAGCCGGGAAGAGAAGTTTTAAATTCCATCTGTATAATTTATCGGATTTCCTTTTCGAACAAAGAGCTATAATACTAAATACGGCAATCAATATAAATAATAAATATGCTACCATTATAATCGACACATGGGCTGCTAACATTGGTGAACGCAATATCGGAGTCATCGGATTCATTTGTGAAATGTAGTACCATAGAATAGCTGTCACAACCGATATACCCAATAATCCTTTCCACGATATCCGGAGCCAAAGAATCCATAAAACGGATATTGCCAATAACAAATAGCCTGCATATGTTACAGCTATGCCGCAGGGATCATAGTTGACCAGCAGCGTTGCTCCCATCTCATCATTGTCATACTCCAGCTGATAGAAACGGTATCCTTCATGTTTATATATTTTATTCATAGAAACCTGACACACTTCTCCGTCAACTCTGAGATAACTTATAAAATCGATTGGATGATCTGTCTCCGAATCGTATTCGATTTCAAAAAGCAATAGCTTTATATCGAAAGGAACCTGATGCCTTTCATTATCTTCTTCCGATATATAATAGTTTAGTATCTGATTTTGCCGGATATGTATGTAGCCGCGGTCAGCGAAGAGAAATGTGACAAATGCACCGCACAATATAACAAACAAAGAGCAGTGCAATAAAAACACTGCTTTTTGTTGATATAATTTTCTATGAAAAATATAACAGGCTGAGGTTAAAACCAGTATACCCCATAATGCGACAAACCACCATGAGTCGTATATTGTACTCATTACTTGCTCGCGACCAAAAAGTTTTTCCAGAATAGTCGCAATTACCATAACCACAGTTAAAGCAAGCAGAGTCCCAAATGCCGGCCATTTTATATATTTAGGTCTCATCCAATTAAATTGACTCCAGGAATTTTACTAAAGCTTGTCTGTCCTCTTTAGATAGCTTACGGTACTTCTCTCTTGCATACTTTCCATCTCCTCCATGCCACATAATAGCTTCATTGTAATTACGGGCGCGCATATCATGCAGATGATCACTGGCGCCTGTACATTTCTGAGATAGTCCTCGTCCCCAAAGTGGAGTTGTACGGCACCATCCTGTACGAATATCATTTACCATTTCGAGACGATGTTGCAGAAGATCGGAGTATGGCCAGATTTTCTGATAAGGGTATTGAGGAAGTTTTCCTTTTACCATAGGATCTCCTGAATAGTTATCCGCGCCTGTAGTCCACGACGGACGGTGACAACTTGTACATCCGATAGAGTAGAACATCTCTTTTCCTCTTTTTACCGTAGGGTCATCCAAATTACGAGCCGCGGGGACAGCCAATCCACGATGCCATACCATAAAGTTTATATAATCTTCGTCCGCCATTTCGGCAGGCAGATTCTCAGACATCAGATAGTCATATATTTCCTGTTCGCTTTTACCTAAAGCTGCCTGAATAGCGGTATTCTTAGACATTGCCGTTGCATAAGCTGCGGTTACATAATGCTTTTTCCTATCCGAGCGGGTAACATTAGTAATGTTCCAGATTGCATTTGCTCCCGGCCCATTCTGCAATGTACCACGGGTAAGCCCATAAGTATAACGTCCCGGATGCGATGTCCCATCAACCTCCTTTATAAAATTCGCAGGAATATATTTAGCATCATTCAGAGTAAAGCCTAAACTCTTCTCACGCTGATATTGCGCGAGTAATGAATCATCATGGATTGCATCTATCAGCCCTGTACCATAAATACCTATTGTAGCTTCAAGCTTTACTTTGTAAAAATCCGGCATTGGAACATTAAACGCTGACCGGTCTATAGTTACTTCGGGGTATATTAAACTATAAGCTTCTCCATCAGGAAATTTATTACCAAATTCGTCGACATATTCTTTCCATTCTATTTTTATCCCCGATTCGTTGATTGGCGGAAGAAACGGAGCTACAGCCTGAGTTTGCGGCATACCGGTCAGCGCGCTCACATAATTGTCGTTCTCATCTATCACAACTAATAAATATCCGTTCCCGAAGTCATTCGCACGATATCGGTCTACCCTTTTTCCATGTCCGTATCCCGGATGGCATGTAATACATGAACTGCGGACAAACGCAGGGCCTAAACCACTACGCAAGCCACTCGAACCGGTACTGAACTGATCTTCAAAAAATGCTTCTCCGTATTTAAAGCGCAAAGAATAATCTGAACTCTGTTCAACCGCCGGCGTAGGCTGTTCGTAAGCAAACGGTGTCTCAATAAATGCAGTCCCCAATATCCCTCCTGAATAGTACTCCTCTGACAGCTCCTTATCCGGCGTTCCATTATTGCTATTGTTATCGTCACTACAGCTTACAACAAGTACTAGAAAGCTGCTCAGTATGCTAAGCATGTATAAATTAACTTTTTTCATGTTGATCGTTTTTCATAATTGAAATAAGAGGATACACTATGAAAAGTATCCTCTTAGTAAATTCTAACTATTCACTATTTTCTTAAAGCTACCTTAGCTTCTGTAAGCACATCAGCTAATTCATTACAAGCATCCATCGCCGCTTTGGCCTGAGTTGAAGAATAGTTGGTATCAAACGGATAAGGAATAGCTTCTATTTTGGCTATGGCATTAGCGATAGCATTTATGACCTTAGTATTGAGCTCAGAATGAACAATCTTGATATAGTCGCTTACCGATACTCCTCTGGCACTTGCGCTGATTCCGCCGAGATATGCATTTTCAATACTTTTTATATTGTCTATAAAGTCAACTTTTGAGTTATAGCTATAAGGCGATTCAAGATAATTAGGATCTTCTCCTGTATGAGGTTTACCTATTTTCATGGTGGCTACTTCATCTGCGATAGTTACACATCCCTCTATTATAGCTTCATTCGCATCCAATATCGTTCTATATGTACTTCCTGCTTTTCCTGCATTTATCATATCCGCACCGTAGTATGATTTATTTCCCATAGTTACCCCCAACTCGAATTCTTCTATTAAGGCTTGTTTCACTGCACTTACATTATCAAGTCCTGCCCAGGCCGCTTCCAGACGGATACATTGATTACGAAGGTCACCGGCAACAGCAACAGCATATATCAGTTCATTATTTGTAATCTGGCTAGCGCTTTTCACGTTTCCATTTGCATATAGGATGTATTCTATGCCGTGAAATCCAAGCAAACTAGGTCCTAATTTTTCTCCTGCCCAAGCTGATCCATCTTCAGAGTCCATACTGGCTAGATAATCATTATTATTGAGCAACGATACTAACGCGGTTCTGTCTAACGGCCAAGTATCTATGTGTGGATCAATCCCGAAATCGCCCGCAGCTCCAAAGAGGAATGCTTCACTTAATTCCCAGTATTTACGCGTTGCAATCCACTCGTCTGTTGCTTTTTTTACATTTGCATCTGTTTTATTTGCCTTTAGCGCTACCAATGCCTCATATAAATCGATAGTCTCGTCTGCTAACGATTTATAGGTCGTTATTACCACATTATTTACATACTGAGGGACAGCTTTTTCAAGGATTTCCTGATTTTCGTTACCTGTATTATCTTCACCGTCGCTACAAGAGGTAGTCCCGAATACCATCGCTACCACGAAAACTACCAATGGCAGATATTTAAAAAAGATTCTCATATGATTTTAATTAAAGATTAGTGTTTTATATATTATTTTGTAAAAAAGCCTGCATATGCAAAGCCAATCGATAGGCTATTCTCATTGTTGTATTGGCTTTTCAGCAGACCAGCCGAATATTCAGCTTTGAATACAATGTTTTTGATTGGGAAATAATTTATACCTCCCACTATACGTTGACGCCCGCACCACTCGTCATCTTGTATGTTGGTTGCCGTATCATACATAGAATCATAATATTCATAGCGGGCAAACACATATAGCTTTTGTTTATCTTTTTGCATTTTTGAGATATGGGCAAAAACATTATATCCTGCTTCAACCCCACAGGCAAGAGCGTCAGATGCTACATTCGTACGAGGCGATGGGGATAGTTTAGGTAAACTCTTATTATAACCCGATATAATCTCAGAATCGCCAAGATGTCCATAATCGAAATATCCACGGGCAATCAGATTATTCGCATTATATTCGAAATCGAATGATCCGATTGTAACAGCGCCTTTAACATTTTTATATTTATCTGCCTGCGAAGGCTGCATATTATTCTTAAAACTAAGACCATAATACCCGCTTATACCAAGTCGCAAACCGGATATCGAGTAATTATCAATACGCGCAGCGCCGGCATAAGTATTTGCGATCTTAAATTCATATGGTGATGGAGAACCTCCCTGTATCCAATTCTGGCGGCTAAATAATTCTGAATCAAGCCCGGGTAAGAACATAGTCTCATAACGCCATTTGCCTATATTTCCCCATAGGCTAATACCTGTCTCATGCCACGTACACGGCATTATGGTGTTTTCACCTTCAGGACGATAAACTGTAAAAAACTGAGTCGGAAGGTGATTGCCATTTGTCAATCCCACCGGTACTATAATATGACCTATTCTCAGGTTCAACGCTTTTGCAAATGTTTTTTCAATCCAGAACTGTTCCAAAGCGACTTCTCCCCCTCTTTCAACTTCAGTTTCGTATTCTCCCGCTTCCTCGGCTTCCAGCTCTACCGCAGCTTCTGTTCCACCATGTTCGAATTCAATCTCTGCATTCATTCTCCATCCCTTCCCAAAATCATAACCGACGAAAAATGTGACATGAGGAATATCAAATCGACCATGACTTTTAGCATTTTTATATTCATTTGCATGGGAATAGCGATTAATATTATCACTAAAGAAATTACGAGTCATCGCAATTTCTCCATACCCACCTAATTCTAACCGAGATAAAGCCTTTGTTAACTTCATAACTCGGCTTAAATCTTCTGTTGATAAAGAATTTTCTTGCTTTTTAGAACAAATAGAATCTTGAGCTTTTAACTCCTGAGCGGATAATTCAGTAGAAATAAGAATAAATACAACAAACAACATTGACGAATAGACAATATACGCTCTCATTTCATATTAAATTTTCGTTAAAAATGTAAAAACTCCACAAAAGTATTACTAAGAGAGAGGCGTATCAATACCTAATTGTAAGTATTTATTATAGGTACTATACATAGGTATAGGTATAGACTATGATATTATAGATATAAATTATGATTTATTTGAATGAGATAATTGATCTGCTACGAAGTAGGTTTTGAAAACCTGTCGCATTATAGATCCCTATTTTTCGGAAATTCTTTCGTTCTCACAAATTAATCTAAGTGAAAATGGCAGGTAATAAAGGGTTGGTAACAGCATATGTTTAATGCTTCCGAATAGGAATAGGAATAGGAATAGGAATAGGAATAATATATTAAAATTCACTTTATATATTAATTCATTAGTGTCCCATTAAAATTGAGACGTTTTAAAAATTAAATAAATCTGGTCCATCAAGGCCGTATCGTTCTTTGTCATTTTGAACTTTAGTTTTGTTAAAGAGGTCTTTCAAATGGGTCTTATCAGTCAATGATATGCTTAGAATTTGGAGAATTTCGTACGTACTTCTGTCGAGTCTCATATCATGTTGAATGATTGCTACCAAGCAATAAGCACATATGGCAACATAGATTTGTATTCTTACGGCATTCTCTGTAGTACCCCAAAACTTTTTGATTTTGAGGTGCTGCTTGAGCCATTTAAAGAATAGTTCTACTTGCCATCGATTCTTATACAGTTCTGCAACTTGCAGAGCAGATATGTCCGTGGCATTGGTTAAGAATACAAATTCTCGCTTTTGTTCTTCATCCCAATATCTAACCAATCGAAGTTTCTCTGGATAGTATTGTTTTGGATAAAAGCCAGTCAATTCAATAGTCATATCAGAGAGTACATTCTTGGGTAACCTACGTTTCCATTTGACGGCTTTGTACTGAAGATTCTTCTTTGCCCTGATAACAAAGTAGGCTTCTATTTGATGAATCTTATACAACATCTTGAAATTGTTATAGGCACGGTCAAATATATAGTAAGAGCCCGGCTCATAAGGTATTTCTTTCATCGCCTTTGAATCGTGTGTAGCTGCTTCGGTGATATGAAGAATGTAGGTATCTGTGTTTCTACATCATATAATGTATGCACCTTAATACCTCCTTTCATCTTGCGAAATTTTGCCCACCAAAATACAGCAAGACACAAATCAATGGTTGTTGAATCGAAAGCATAAACATTTCCACCAAGTTTGAAGATATCTGTAGCGCGCTTTTGCCTGGCTTCGTTTACCAAATAGTAAGCATACTCTTCAAAAATGTGATAGTCTCTATCCCCGTTGGCTCTTGCTAAGGATGATTTTGAAACATTCTTACCCATTCCTAAGTGATAACATTTGGAGTGGTGAGCATCAAGAGCAACAACCAGATCTCGCAGACTTACACGATTGGAGAGTTGACCGAACATCAAAGCAAGCAGTTGATTCCAACAGGTGAAGTGTTTCACGTATTTATCACCATTATACTTGGCTACAATACGATTGAACTTACTTCGATTCAGGAACGAAGTCAATTGAGCGAAAACATATTTATCTTGGAACATATGCAATCAGATTAATCTGTTGCAAAGCTACCAATTCAAGTCCGTTCGCTCGAAAAACCTCTGTAACTAACTAAATATCAAATATTTCAAAGAACTATTTTGGATTTTAATGGGACAGTAATGTTCATTTGTTTTTTTTGAATTTTCTATCCGTTCTGATCGACAGTAATGATTTTGGTCAGCCTCCCTGCCTTTAAGTGGATATAACCGGTACGGGCGGTACCGCCGGTATTTGCCGTAACCGAAACCGATACGGTTGTGGTTGTATTGGCGGGACCCGAGGTTGTACCGGCGCTCAGCCAGGTGATGGTGACGCGGGATGCGTCCGCGATCTTGTTTTAAACCGGACGACACAAATATTCTCCTAAATATCAGACACTTAGCAAGTGTTGGAACAGATTCGTTTAACGTATATTTAACCGCCACAAATATATCCTTCATTTTTTATAACGGATTCAATATTACGTTATCTATTTTCGCACTTTCTTTACCTTTTTGAACACCCCTGCCCGTATGGTGCCGTATCTCTCCCGGGAGGTGCCTTTCGTGCATCGGAAACGTGATAAGACGGCCCCCTTTCAATATTATTATAGATCAGGGATATAATTAAATGATTAACCGCATAAGCACCCCAATCCAATTTTTCCTTATTTATATCAGTTGCAGCAATAGTTGACAGAGGATCAGCTCCTGTACCTGTAAATCCGGCTCTTTCTCTTCTTATTTTCCAATACTCTATAGTTTTTCCTGAACTAAGACTTTTCGTTAACATATACTGTGCTTGTATATAATTTAACAGCGCTTCTGTAGCCCGGAATGTTATTGCAGCAGTATAGCCGTTCCAATTACTACACAATGCCCGATCAAAAGTACCACCTTTACGAAGTGAATATCCAGTCGAATATCCCAGTTCATCCTGCAAATTAGTTATGTCTGGAATTGGTTCAATTTCAACGCTTATATCACCTTTAGCATAGTCCATGTTTTTAAAAACATTTTTTTGACCTGGAACTTTTAAGAATACTTTCAGTCGAGGATCCCTGTTAGTCGCAACATTTTGTAATGATTCGTCATTGTATGTGTATGCAGAGGCGTAAATCGGTTTTCCATCTTCCATTAAAAAAGATTCTACCAAGCTTCGAGTTGGACCGGTACCCCAATTTCCATGTTGGATCGCAACCTCTACATTATTCTTGACATTTAATCCTTCATTATATTCTCTCCAAAGAAGTACCTCTGAATATTTACTCATATTAATATTTCCAGACATACTGAAATATGGGTTTTCAGGGTCTGCATCTGTTTGAGGTATAGTACCCGTATTAGTTACTAAATTACTGTTATATTTTGAAGATGTTGCTCATTTTCACCGCTCATTTAAAAGGTTGACCGGCATGTCGCCTATTGCTTATAAAAATCAGTATAGATAGAAAGTTTATCACTTGAATCAGATATACGATAAAAAATTGATAAACTTGCTAAAGAATATTTTATTACATGTAACATATATATCTTTCTTAAAAACGTTTCCTGCAAGAATTTCTTAACTCTTCCAGCCGTTCCCTGCCGCTTTTGACCGCTCTCCTTTCCAGCAGTGCTTTTATATCGCCTGTCTTGTAATGATGCTTTTTGGCTATGGTGGAGAATTTCAGGCCTCCGCTGTTTCGCAGGCGTTGTAAAGTTTTCGTGCTGACCTTCAGATAACCGCAAACCTGTGCCTCGTCCAGCCATGTGTTGTCGTCGGCAGGAAGCCGTTCCATGTATTGTTCGATAAACCCGGCTATCCGGTCGATTTTACGAACCAGTCCGTTCCATTCCTCCGTATTAACTGTAATTGTTTCCATAAGTTTTTGTATTTATATTGCTTTATTGTTTTATCGTTCTCACGCCGCAAAGTTCGGGAATATTGGTTTTGGTTATAGCGTACCGCTGGTATGACATATAATGACGGATGATGACACTTGTGCTCCCTCCATTGTATTTACAGCTGCAATCCGTATAGCTTTGCCTGCGACAAACCTAAAAAAACAGGAAATTTATGAGTACGATAACTATCTACGAAAAAACATTCAACGAGCTGCTGTTTCGGCTGGAAATGTTTGTTGGGAAGGTAACGGCACTTTGTGAGCAATTGGAAAAAAAGGAACTGAAAAAGTGGTACGACAACCAGGCTGTATGCCGGATACTGAATATCAGTCCGCGCACCCTGCAAACACTGCGTACAAATGGTACGCTGCCCTATACACAAATCAACAGGAAAATATTTTACAGGCCGGAAGATGTGGACGCCCTCATTATAAACTCAACGAAAGAAGAAAGCCATGAATGATAAAACAAATGACAGGATAATTACAAAAGACGATAAACGGCTTGTGGTTCTGCTTCAAACAATTGACCAACTGTCCGATACCATAGAAGATATTGCCCGCAACCTCAAGCCGGGACTTGAAGGCGGACAATACCTGACGGACAGGGAAGTGTCCAAAATGCTAAAAATCAGTCGCCGGACATTGCAGGATTACCGCACGCAAGGCAAAATTTCCTTTTACCGTATCGGAGGGAAGATACTCTACCGGACGGGGGATATCGGGCGTTTTATGGAGGAACACTACAGGGACAGAAGGCCGGACAAAGGCTTTACCTGTATTTGAACTGCTCGATTTTCCGTAAAACATCCGACAGGTTTCCCATATCCCTGCTTACCTTTTCATTCGTTATTTTGGCATAACGCTGTGTTGTCTTTATGTTCTTGTGCCCCATCGTCTTGCTGAGCGATTCGATGGGTACGCCGTTGGTCAGGCAGATTTCTGTCGCATAGGTGTGCCGGTTTCGGGACGGTAGCAAGGTAAAGCTCAAAGTCGGTGATAAAGGCCGGGGCAAGCTCTATCAATGCTATATCTGTACGGTTATACCGCTTTTTAATAAACGCTTCCAGGTGCAGGTAAACATCCTTGTATTTCTGGTATGTTGAATTCGACCTCAACCCGGCATCGAGCATTTTCTTAAAATCGTCATTGTGCTGCCTGAATACCTGCAACAGGGTTTCACCGCGCAAGTCTATACCGAGGAAGGAGTTCTTTACTTTTTCGGCGGTAACATACGAATCCCGCTCCAATACCTTTTTATAATGTTTGTCTATCCCTGCTTTGATTTCATCCAGCAGGCTGTTGATTTGCCTGGCCTGATCGCTGCGTCCCGCTGCACGGTTGTAGTTCGTTTCCCACAGGCAGGGGTGGACGGAGGCCTTGCAACTGAACTGCGCGATCATCCCGTCGATGGTAATCCTTGCCATGATGGGGGCTTCGCCATCCCTGTTCAGGTTGTTCTTCTTCAAATAGAATAATACTTTAAATGTACTTCGCATACAATAACTCAATTAAAGTTTCAAAATTATTTACCATTGAGTTATCTGCCGCTACGCAAAATACGGCTAATCAGCGCTAACAAAACTTTTGACAGCTTTTTACAGTTGATTTTATTACCTTTCCTCTAAAAAACTAAGCCCCCCCTTATCTTTATGGGCTTCTTAGAGGTGTCATCCCTGTATTTTGACATAAAATCTCCTGTCCGCTCCTATCCGAAAGAGCAGAATGTCGTCATTTATAT
>NZ_BAAHWU010000052.1:0-21391 GCF_054601275.1 Dysgonomonas reticulitermitis
ATTGCCAATCAGCAATGAAACGATGACAAAGACAATGCTGCTAACCCCAAGACACAAGTCTATTGCCACACTTTTTGATGAAAATTTTTGGAAATCTTTTTAGGGTGTCGCATTGTCAAAGTCAGGAAAATCGGGTGATGCGGTTTTCGCTTTTCAAATCGTAGAACAGACCCAATTGCAAATTATAACACGGGTTAAAACGTGTGAAAACAAACTTACTTATATATTTGCTTTCTGGCATGGTATTACCTAATGAAAACGTTTTCTTATCAATAGCTACGGTGTTAAAAGGAATAGGCTCGAATTGAAAATTCAGGTTGGCTATCAGCCCAATATGCTTATATGAGGGAGTCACAGCTTTAAGACCTACCATACAATATAAACTTATCATTTTGTCATTTTCGATATAGTAAACCGTATTTCTGTTTTTCGGGGAATCAAACGAGCCATCGAATCGCGAATACACACCTCCTCCTCCGATAGTATACGCCAAGTACGAATTAAACCAATAGCAATATTTGCCACTTATATAATAAGGGAAACTTTCATCATCGCCCGTTGGCGCATATAAACCAGCTTCAAGTTCAAAACCACTCCGCTTTTGCGCCATAACTCTACCGGAAACAAGAAGAATAAAAATCAACAAGAAGACATATATCCGTAACATAAGATTAATTCGATATTTGTTCCGATAATAAAGCTAATAGATATGAAAGACAATTTGCTGAAAATATAACATATTTTATGTAATTTTTTCATAAAAATATTAGAGTTTATATTGAATAAAACATTATAAGCTTCATTTGCACTGTTTTATAATCTCGTCATTGCGAGTCGGAACCCAATTTTTTTGGCACAATGTGTATATGACAGAATGCTAAATCGCTACATTTTTGATATGTTGAATATATTTTTATTTCACTCATTATCAACAGTATATAAAAATCTGTCATTGGTAGGGCGATAGCCCGAAGCAATCCAGTGGTACCACCAACGACCCCAAAAGGGTAGGACTGTTAAGTTCTCCATGTTTTTGATTACCCTGATTACCCACAGAGAAGACACTGAGGTATATTTTAACTAAAATGTAACAAACTTCAGTAAACAGTAAACAGTAAACAGTTAGCAGTCAACAGTCAACAATTAGTTACAAGTTATTGTCGCTTCGCGCCATTTGCTCATTTTCAAATTTTCAAATTCGCTAATTTTCACTGTATCTATAGATAAAACCAGCGCCAGACAATGTTTCATTCTTCATGTTTAATTTTTGGCTCCGCCGATTTTGCCTCGCCTTCGCTTCGGCGATTGATAATTCAATTCATTCTTCACTTTTTTGATGCGTTTGCCCTGATAAAAAGCCGGAGATATTTTATTCATTCTGAAATAAGAAGTAACTTTGTAGCCTTTAAAGAATGGGCTATGGATTGGGGATAAAATAGATCTTTGATTACGGAAAAAACTGAAATGAAAATAGCGGCATTAGTATCGGGAGGGGTAGACAGTTCTGTAGTTGTGCATCAACTCAAAGAGCAGGGATATGACCCAACGATCTTTTATATTCGTATAGGTATGCAGGACGAGCAAGGCTTTATTGACTGTCCTGCCGAAGAAGATATTGAAATCACAACATATATAGCTAAAAAATATGGTTGTAAGATGGAAATTGTTTCTTTGCACGAAGAGTATTGGGAAAATGTAGTCAGTTATACTATCGATGCGGTAAAGCGTGGCCTGACACCCAATCCTGATATGATGTGCAACAAACTGATCAAATTTGGCTGCTTTGAGCAGAAGTGGGGACACGAATTTGATAAGATAGCAACAGGACATTATGCCACTACAACAGAACTGAACGGAAAGACGTGGCTCTCTACAGCGAAAGACCATGTAAAAGACCAAACTTATTTCCTCGGCCAGATCGATTATTTACAGGTATCGAAGCTAATGTTTCCTATCGGCGATCTATTGAAGAGCGAAGTGCGTGAAATTGCGGCGCGTGAGGGATTGCCTTCTGCTCAAAGAAAAGATAGCCAGGGTATTTGCTTCTTGGGGAAGATAAACTATAATGATTTTATCCGTCGTTATCTAGGTGTACGTACAGGTAAGATCGTGGAACTGGAAACCGGAAAAATTCTGGGTAAACACGAAGGCTACTGGTTTCATACCATCGGGCAACGCAAAGGATTAGGCTTGAGCGGAGGGCCATGGTTTGTGATCAAAAAAGATACGAAACGTAATATTATCTATGTATCTAATGGTTACGATCCGGAAACTCAATATGGGAATGTTGTGAATCTAGCCGGTTTTTCTTTCATCACCGAAGATATATGGGGTGACTTTGAAGGTTCGCGTAACGTTACATTCAAGATACGTCATACACCGGAATTTACAAAAGGACGGATAGAAAAAATTGGCGATATCTACCGCATCTATTCGGATGATAAAATACAAGGTATAGCTGCCGGACAATTTGGGGTAGTTTATGATGCCGGATCAAAATTGTGTATTGGCAGTGGTATGATTGCCAACGAAGAATAGTCAGGTCAATTTGCCAATGGCGCGACAAAAACTTATAACTTATCACTTATAACTTATAACTTATAACTCATAACTCATAAACCCATGTTCCTTTTTGAAGATTTAGCGCAAATACAACTCGTTGATATAATAGAGATTTTAGGTACTATTGCATTTGCTATCAGTGGTATTCGTTTAGCATCGGCTAAGCGATTCGATTGGTTTGGCGCCATTGTTATTGGATTTGTAACAGCTACAGGAGGTGGGACACTTCGCGATTTATTATTAGACGTCTCTCCTTTCTGGATGCAGGCAAGCCGTTATATTTGGTGTACATTGCTTGCATTTATTATAGTTCTCTGTTTCAGAAAATATCTGGTTCATCTCAACAATACCATATTCTGGTTCGACTGTATAGGGCTAGGATTGTTCGTTGTAGTAGGATATGAAAAAGCTATGGCTTTAGAATACCCGGTTTGGGTGTGTGTGTCGATGGCTACTATAACCGGTATTGTCGGTGGTATGGTCAGAGATATTCTGATTAACGAAGTTCCGATTATTTTTACACAGGAATTGTATGCCGTTGCTTGTATTTTAGGCGGAATATTGTTCAGTGTGCTGACTTATTTGCAGGTGGACTTGGTCATTACAGAAATAGCGACAGCCGTATTTGTTGTCGTTGTCAGGGTTATTGCTACAAGATACCATTTAAAACTTCCGGTACTTAAAGGAGAAGACTGATGTAAAGAGACAGGTAAATCAGCTGTCAAACTCGCTTTCCAGGTCTTCCAGTTCTTTTTTTATTTGTTCCAACCTGTTTATAACCTGTATTTTGCGGGTTTCTTCATCCCGTTTTTGCTTGAGCGTTTGTCTGGCGCCTTCCAGGGTCAATCCTTTTTCCTTGACCAGATGGTACACGATTGCAATATTTTCAATATCATCTTTTGTGTATTGACGGGTTCCACCTTCTGTTTTTCGTGGATTAATAATGTCGAATTCGCTTTCCCAAAAGCGCAGCAAAGACTCATTTACATTGAAATGAGCAGCAACTTCCTTTACGGAATAATATAGACGATTACTCTTTTCGAAATCTATTCTCATTATTAAACTTATTGTTGACTGCTCACTGTTGACTGAAATCAATCCATTACCTGTCCGTGATTAGCCGCTATTTGCAACATTTTATCATATTCTTTAGGGCTCAGATCCATAAAGTAATATTTAGCAGGGTTGTCCGGCTGTCCTTTTACTTGTACCTCGTAGTGAAGATGCGGTCCTGTTGACTTTCCTGTGTTTCCCACCTCTCCGATAAGTTCCCCACGTACAACCTTTTGTCCTGCCCGGACTTTATATTCATTCAGGTGGGCATAAAGAGTTTCATAACCGTATCCATGATCGATAATAATACATTTACCGTATCCCTGTTTCCAGTCGGCAAGAGTTACTGTTCCATCAGCAGTAACATATACCGGAGTTCCGACGTTTGCACTAAAGTCCATCCCCGCATGAAAACGAGCAGTACCATAGATAGGGTCTATGCGCATACCATATCCCGAAGCCAGCTGTTTCAGGTATCTGTCCGGTACAGGTTGTATACTTGGTATATGTTTGAGCCGGTCTTTCTGTGTTTTGGCCAGTTCCAATACTTCATCGAAAGAGTTGGATTGTATATATATTTGCCTGGAAATATAATCCATTTTCTTGGAAGTCTGTATTATCAGGTCTGCGCTCGATAATTCTGTCAGATAATCGTACCGGCTGGCTCCCCCCACCCCTGAACTACGGATAGATAAAGGTATGGGGTCTGCGTGGAATATGGCGCGATATAGATTATCGTCACGTTGTTGTATATCTTTTAAAACATTTGCAGCCTCATTCATGCGTCTCGAAAGTAACTCGTATTGAGCATCTTTCAGTTTATCCTTCTTCTTTTGCTCTTCTCCCCATGGAGTCCCTACAAAATAAATAAATGCGATCAGAGCTCCGATACCGACAATGATACCTGATATGAGATGCCGGAAAACAGTGAAGATTTTATCCTTCAGGCTAGGATAAATTCTTTCATATGTGAGAATCTGTGGATTGTATCGGTAATATACCTTGCGCTTCATTATTTAAAATCGTGATAATTATAGCCACGAGTTCAACAAAAGTAAAGTTTTTGAACTATTTTTGCAAATTGAAAAGGCTAATCTGTAAATTAGAAAATGTGAAAATTGGCAAATTATCAATAAAACAATCAGGAATTCGTTTTCAAATTAGCTAATTCCCAAATTTACTAATAAAAAAATATGATGACTTCCAAAGAGATCCGAGAATCGTTCAAATCGTTTTTTGCTTCTAAAGGGCACCAGATTGTAGCGTCTGCACCTATGGTTATAAAGGGTGATCCTACTCTAATGTTTACGAACGCGGGTATGAATCAGTTTAAAGATATTATACTGGGTAATGCCCCTGTAAAATATCCGCGCGTCGCGGACTCTCAAAAATGCCTTCGCGTAAGTGGAAAGCATAACGACCTGGAAGAAGTAGGACACGATACATATCATCACACCATGTTCGAGATGCTTGGAAACTGGTCTTTCGGAGATTATTTCAAAAAAGAAGCGATAGAATGGGCATGGGAGTATCTGACCGAGGTGCTAAAACTGGATAAAGATCGCTTGTATGTTACCGTTTTTGAAGGAAGTCCGGAAGAAGGACTTAGCAGAGATGATGAAGCGGCCGGATATTGGGAAAAATATTTACCCCAAGAAAGGATTCTGAATGGAAATAAGAAAGATAACTTTTGGGAAATGGGTGATACAGGCCCATGCGGCCCTTGTTCGGAGATACATATAGATATCCGTTCTGATGAAGAACGGGCAAAAATAGATGGAGCTACATTAGTAAATAAAGATCCGGATGTGATAGAAATCTGGAATCTTGTGTTTATGCAATATAATAGAAAGGCTGATAAATCATTAGAACCTCTTCCTGCGAAAGTGATCGATACAGGTATGGGATTTGAGCGTCTGTGTATGGCTGTTCAGGGGAAAGTATCGAACTATGATACCGATGTTTTCCAAACTATAATTAAAGCCATTGCTGAATTGACCGGATATAAATATGGGCAAGACAATAAAACGGATATTGCTATGCGTGTGATTGCCGACCATGTTCGTACTATTGCATTCTCTATTACTGACGGACAACTGCCATCGAATGCCAAGGCCGGTTATGTGATCCGCCGTATTCTTCGCCGTGCTGTACGCTATGGTTACACATTCCTTGGTCAGCACAAATCATTTATGTATAAGTTGATTCCTGCATTAATAGAAACTATGGGGGATGCTTATCCGGAACTTGTCCAACAACAGACTCTGATAGAAAAAGTGATGAAGGAAGAGGAAGAATCTTTCCTTCGTACACTTGAAATCGGTATCAAATTATTGGATAAACAAATTGCTGATAGCAAAGCTAAAAATTCTACTATATTAAGTGGAACAGATGCTTTTACTTTGTACGATACATATGGTTTTCCCCTCGATCTGACAGAACTTATCTTGCGTGAAAATGGAATGAAAGTCGATCAGAAAGGCTTTGACGCAGAAATGCAGAAACAAAAAGATCGTGCCCGTAATGCTGCTGCTGTAGAAACCGAGGACTGGGTTGTGCTGAAAGAAGGCAATACAGAGTTTCTAGGATATGATTTCACAGAATGTGAAACAGAAATACTTCGTTACCGTAAAGTAAAACAAAAGAATAACGAGTTCTTTCAGATTGTGCTTAGTCAGACTCCGTTTTATGCAGAAATGGGTGGTCAGGTAGGAGACAGCGGTTGGCTGATTCACGATGAGGACAAAATAGAAATAACAGATACGAAACGCGAAAATAACTTGGCCGTACATCTGTCCAAAAAGCTACCACAAGATGTGACCGCGACATTCATAGCCTGTATCAATACTCATAACCGTACTGCGACAGAATGTAATCATACGGCTACGCACCTGTTGCATGAGGCTTTGCGGGAAATACTGGGTACGCATGTAGAACAAAAAGGATCTTTTGTTTCCCCTTCTGTTCTTCGTTTCGATTTCTCCCATTACCAAAAACTGACAGATGAGGAGATACGTAAAGTGGAGCGTCTTGTCACCGCTAAAATCAGAGAAGATATATCCCGTGTCGAAAACCGTCATGTTCCTATTGAAGAGGCTAAGATGATGGGTGCAATGGCTCTCTTCGGTGAAAAATATGGAGATGATGTACGTGTGATTCGCTTTGGCGATTCAGTCGAGCTTTGTGGGGGAACTCATATTTCTTCTACCGGCCGTATAGGTTCGTTCCGCGTTATCAATGAAAGCTCTATTGCTGCCGGTATACGCCGCGTAGAGGCCATTACGGCTGAGGTATGTGAAGATTATTTCTATACGCAACAGGATATACTGACAGAGATGAAATCTTTACTGAATAATGCTCCCAACCTGGCGCAAACCCTTCGCAAGTTCTTTGAAGAAAACAGCGACCTGAAAAAGCAAATGGAAGAGTATGTAAAGGAAAAAACTGTTCAGATAAAAGAATTGATAATAAAGAAAAAGCAAATAGTCAATGGTGTCGATGTCTTTGTATTAACAAACTCCGTTCCCGCGGAAATAGTGAAAGATATTGCATTTCAGATCAAAGGCCAGTTTCCCGGCAATAGCGTATTTATAGGAGCTACCAATGCCGAAAATAAACCTCTGCTTACAGTTATGCTCAGCGATGATCTGGTAAAGGATCATGGCCTGAATGCTGCTCAATTAGTCCGGGATGCTGCTAAACATATTCAAGGAGGCGGTGGAGGCCAGCCGCACTTTGCCACAGCCGGAGGTAAGAATTCTGAGGGCTTATCAAATGCTTTAAACGAAATTATAAGTAAGATAAAATAAAGTACTCTATTAAAAGAGGGTGTGTCAAAAGGTCTTTCATACGTCATCGCGAGGGCAATAGCCCGAAGCAATCCAGTGGTACCACCCCAGCCCTCCCCGAAAGGGAGGGAGTTTCAAGGGAGGCTTTTCCCCCTCCGTTAAAGTAAAGGGGGCTCCATTTTGTTCGCGATGACGAGTATAGTGAAGTGTTCCGTCATTGCGAAGGCTTGTCCCAAAAATCCCCCGATGGAATGAATTTCGGTTGCCCTGGAGTGATTACCAGATTCTTGTTTTCACAAATCCTTTTAGTGTCCCCATCCCTATAGAAACACCTGTGCGTATGAAGAATTGTTCTTTTCCGGCTGTGACATTAAAATCGTAACCTGCTTTTACGAAAAAGAATTTGTAATCAAAATATACGTTTGGGGTGATAACAATACCATCTTCACCATGCCTGAAATTGAAAAGATATCCTGCGTCGCACCCTACAAGAAATGTACATTTATTACTATTGAAAAGCGATTCGCTGAGGAATGATGTTAATTGTATAGGTTTAATATTTAATCCTGCGACAGGAGAACTTCCTCCGGTGTAGTCTATTCCGCTCGATACAAAAGAATTTAAAGGGTTCTTTTTGTGCCAAACGGGGAAAGAGGCGCCGGCTGCAAACTGGAAATCATTTCCTTTACCTTTGGCGTCGGCATATTGGATTCCGGCGCCAATGAATTGTGCCGAACAAGCAAGAGGTAGTATTAAGAATAGAAGTATTATTTTTATTATTTTTATTATTTTCATTTGTATCGCTTGATTTATATGCAAAAATACGGTTTATTTTCTGAAATCAAATAAATAGTAATTTCAGAAAACACTGGAAACCCGCTGAACTATATTCTCAGGAAAATAAGAAAGGTTGCCCTTCAGCAACCTCTCTTATAGTATTGTTTGGATAAAATTATACTCCTTCTATTTCATTCAGGTTTTCATCTATCGCTTCAATTTTTTTCACCAATAAATCCAACTCATTCTTAAGGTTTTCAATTTTATTATTTACATCCTTTAATAGTCCACTGGCTCCTTTTGATGAAATAGACAAGAAATTCATATTATTTTCATATGTCTGAAGATCAGCTTTCACCTTATTGTATTGATGTAGCAGATGATCCCGTTCTTTATACAGGGATCTTTTTGGATTATCCTGCTTTGATAAGTTATCTTTAATATTCGATTTAAACGACTCAAACCTGCGTTCGGTTTTATCCATCTTGAGCCTGTCATAGTGTGCATCTACTGCTTGATGGAACTCTTTGTATATCTTATCTTTTTCTTTGAAAGGAACAAATCCTATATTGTGCCATTCGTCGGCCAGCGCACGAACTGTAGTTAACAGCACAGATGGTTCCAAAGTTTGATCTACATTTTTAATTTTTTCTATGATTTCTTTCTTTGCGGTCAAATTGTCCAATTCCTCAGTTTTTTGAGAGGATTCGTTCTTTTTCTTTTGTTCAAAGAAATAATCACAAGCTGATACAAATTCTTTCCATATAGCGTCGGAATATTTTCTGGGTACAGGACCTATTGTTTTCCATTCCTTTTGTATAGAAATTAGTTTGTCGGCTGTCGATTTCCAGTCGGTGTTATCTTTTAACTCCTTTGCTTGCTCACACAAAGCGCGTTTTTTATTCAGATTTACGTCCATTTCGTCTCTGACGCCTTTGAAAAATTCACTTTTCTTTTCAAAGAATGTATCGCATAAAGCACGGAATTCCTCAAATATCTGGTTGTTTACCTTTTTAGGAACAAAGCCGATAGTTTTCCATTTTGATTGAAGTTCTATCACTTCCTTACTTTTTCCATCCCAATCTTTGAAGGATGTAAGCTGACTGTAGTCGATGGCTTTTAGTGTTTCGCAAATTGAAGTCTTTGCTATCAGATTATCGTCTTCTTTCCCCTTGAGGGATTCGAAATGTACTTGATAGTTTTTGTTTATGGCTGTAGATGCATTTTTGAAACGAGTCCATATTTCTTCGCGTAGTTCGCGTGCCACAGGTCCTATCTCGCGCCATTGCTGGTGAAAGTTCTGTAACTGGTGAAATGCGGATACAGAATCAGGCTCTTCTATTAGTTTTTCTACAGATTCACAAATCGCTGTTTTAAGTTCGAGATTCTTTTTAAAGTCATAATCGCGGAATTCGTTATTGATTTTAATCAGATCATAGAACTTTTCTGTATATATCTGGTACGATTTCCACAATTCTTTTTCTTTCGATTGGGGTACCGAAGTTATTTCGTTCCATTTTTGTTGTAAGTCTTTAAACTCCTTGTACAGCTTATTGAAATCGTCGGAACTTTCGGTCAGATTCTTTATCGAATCTATTATTTGTAACTTTTTATTATAATTATCTTCTTTTTGTCTTTCTTCTTCGGCAACCAAATTTGCCCGTTTTTCCTTAATGTCGTTGAGGAATGTTTTCAATACATCTTCGCTAGGATCGGGGGTTGGAATAAATGCGTCAGCTTCATTCCCGGCTTCAATAAATTCGACTTTTTGGACTTCTATATTGGCAGAACGTAATTTGTAAAATGCTTGTTTAAGAGATTCTACTTCTGAGCGTGAAGGGACACCCGGTTGAGATGACAGATTTTTTAATTTTTCTATAATCTCTTCCTTGGTCAAAGGGGATACATTCTTTGACGAAGGTTCTGGAATGGTCTCAGGCTCTGTAGATTCACTCTCTTCTGGATTCACATCTGTATCTTCAATCTTTGCGAAGTTTTCGGTCGTTGTTTCAATTTCAGTTTCTTCGATTATTGCATCGTTTTCTTCAACATCCGCAGGTACTTCGTCTGCTGCTTCGACGTCAGCTACTTTAATTGTTACAGCACTCTCTTCAACATTTGTAGATTCGATATCTACGTTTTCTTCTTTTGTTGATTCTACGTTTGCTCCTTCAGATAGATTATTCGCAGGCAATTCTGGATTTAGGTTCTCGTTCATATAGTTAGTTTTTTTGTATACGGGCTTACCCGGTGCTTTTCACTTTGCACGGCAAATTAATGATTTTTTTTTGTTATTTCAACTATTTGGCGGTAGCTTTTTTCAATATTATGCTAATAATAGCTTTTTATTGTCACGAATTTCGTCCTTTTTCTCTTTGTTTCCGTTTTTCTTCAGCCTTTTTCTCTTTTTCTTTTCGTTCTTGTTCTTTTTGACGTAAACGTTCCTTTTGCAAACGTTCTTTTTCTCTTCTTTCAGCCTCTTTTTGTTTGCGGGTATCTTCTTTTGCCTTAAGAATAGCTTTGGCTTCGTTCTTTTTCTGCTGTTCTTCCAGTTTACGTTGTTCTTCTTTTTCTTTTTGTACTGTTTTTATTGAATCTTGCACTGCTTTCTCAGCTTTTGCAATAGAGTCGTTCTTTGCTTTTTCGGCTTTCTTTATAGAATCTGTATGGTTTTTTTCAATGGCCTTTAATTCTTTTTCTCTTTGTTTACGTAGTTTTTCTTCCTCTTTCAAAGCGGCTTTTTCTTCTTTTGTAAGATTTTCTTTATTCTTACTGAATAGGCTTTTTATTCCATCAACAGGATTATTTATAATGTTTTCTATTCCTCCGATTACTTTACCCGCTTTTTCCAACTGGTCTTTCGATAGAATGTCATCAGCTGTTACTTCTTTTTCATTTGCAGGTTGTTTTGTTTTTTCATCTTTAGGTTGTTGATCTATAGGCCTAACCGGTTTAATATTTGTTTGAGCCGGTAGTTCCGGTTGCTCTTCTTTTTCAGGTTCTACTTTTTCTTTCTCAGGGGATTCCGGTAAAGTTTCAATATTATATTTGCCCTCTTCCCAATAAGAAACCAGTTGAGGCAATAGGTTGTTATAATGCTCGTTAAAGAATTTTATATACTGCTCCAAACCAAGTTTGGGCATGACTGTTGTATAGTTCTCTACCGAAATAGGAACGATAAAAACAGATGGATCAATGTTTTGGATCAGCTTATTCTCATTAAAGGCTTTAGTCAGATAAGACCTTATAGCTGCAAAAGATTCAAAGCCTTTTACCTGTAATACATCATATGGAGGATCAGTGTCGAAACTCAGGTCAAAGGTTTGTATCACGTAGTTAGAAAAATTATAATCGGCAACCTGATAAAGTAGATCGTTGCGGTCGATAGTTTTTGGTTTGAACATGTACAGAAGAATATATGGCACGTCCAATGTATCCGAATATTGCAGGATTTTTCTTGCTCCTGCTTTTGTTGTGTCACTACTTGCATACGCTTTATCCCAATTAAAGTCTGTTATTGGGGAACCATCGGATAGTATAAGCTTACCTTCTTTCACTCTATTTAATATTTCACTTGCTAAAGGTGTAACATCAGCTTTCGGATAATCTTCCGTCAAAGAGGTCAGGTTAGTCATCAGTCCTCCGGCATCGCGGGTCTGGGCGTACGTAAGAGCGTTTAACAGCGTGAAGTTAGGCATCAGATCAGTAAATGGATATTTAGTTTTCATAGCCTGATAATTTCTCCTTACAGTTTCAATATCAGCTTTGCGATATGCCTCATATGCTTCGTTGTACAGAGAATCCTGCAAGTTTGCCATATGCTTGAAATTCCATACGTAGTCCGGTTGTGACAAAGGTGTCGCGTATCTTCCGTCAGGAAACTCAGCCAATAATTTTGAGCGATATAAAGACATCATATTATCATTCCCTTCTTGCATGTATATAAGTAATAGTTGATAATATATTTCTTCTAAATTGGGAGTGGAAGGAAAACGCTTTATGTCTGTATTAAATGCATCTATGGCCAGTTCCATATTGGCCAGTTTATCTTTATATATTTTACCCATATTAAACAGGGCATTTTCTATAAGTTCGTCCGATTCCCTTATGGCTTCGGATGTCAGGGGAAGTTGTTGTAAATAATAATCGACTGAATATATGTCCTCTGATACAGGAACTTTGTTTTCCGGCTGTTTGGCTAATGTGCTGTCCGGTTTGTTCGTATCACTTTCGGTTTCAGCCATAAAGGTGTCTCCCATTCCGGAAGAAACTTTATTTTTTCTACGCCAATCATCTTCGAGCTTTCGGGTTCCCCATTGTTGTTGAAATGCAATTTTACCCTGAGCTACAGCCTGATCATTATAAAAATAAAAAGAGTCTCCGGAGCCGCTTTGGATCGGCCCTGTTGGGATAGCAGTCGTTGGAGGCTTAGATAAGGACGATTCTATATCTCCCCACGAAGATATGTTGCCAGCCCGTTCTTCGATACGTTTTTGTGTTTCTTCTTCTTTCGCTTTTTTTTCTTCTTCCTTCTTTAACGCGGTGATCTTATCGTTTATTATCGCTAGTCGTTCTTCTTCCGGTAACCCGGCAAGATGTTGTAAGCTATCCTGTTCTTCAACAGTCTTTACATGTACCACCAATTCATCTAAAACATCAGAACGGAGAGCTACCCGTGGGTAATCTATATGATTCTTGGTTAGCTGGGCCAATGCTTCGCTATAGCATGGTTGAGCCAAAATAAACTCACGCTGTTCAAAATATATATCGCCTAATTTTACTTGGCTTATGGCCTTGTCGTAACCATTCCGGGTGCTTTCCTTGATTGCTTTCTTGTAATTTTCTATGGCATTTAGAGTATCGGATTTCTCTAAATATATATTTCCCGTAATATAATATACTTGATCCAGATACTCTTTATTCTTCGGGCTTTTAGACATTTTAGTCAGTTGGCTGAGAGCCTTTGTTTTTCCGGGTGTATCATCTAATTGAATTTGTTGCAATTGGGCATTGAAGGAATACTTGTATGGGGTACTCATTCCTTGGACAGAGGCGAAAGCCTTTTCTGCTTTAACCCGATCTCCTAAACCTGCATACAATTGTCCTAAAAGATATTTCATCCGGAGTTTCCGGTGTTTATCTTTTGTCTTTTTTATGGCTAGTTCGATATATGGTATAGCAGCCTCATACTCATTGTTATAAACCAGATAGTTGGCTTTTACCAGAGAATATAATCCAATATGCTTATCAGGAGTACCTCCTGCAAGTTCCATTTTGTGTAATATATTTCCTGCTTCGTACATCCAGCCCATTTCGGTATATGCGCGCGCTATCCAAAGCTGGCATTCAGCCACTATTTCGGGTTGTGAACTGTATATTTTGGTAACATAAAGAAAGGTAGTGATAGCCTGCAAATAATCTCCTTCCTGAAATTCGGCTTTGGCGAGCAACAGCCATACAACATCCATGAATGGGGTATATTCTTTTTGTTGTAGCCACGCCTGGTATTCGGAGTCGTTTCGCCTGTCGGGATCTTTTCTCGGCTTGGTTTTTATAGAGTGCAACTTTATGGCTTTTGTCGTTTTATCTATCGTAGTCGCAAAACCACCGGATGATGACTTTGTTGAAGATGAATCCGAATGTTGAGGAAAAATATAAAGTATTTGGGACAGATTTTCTTCCCGGCCTTTTTCTTTAGCCTCCAATGCTTCTTTATACGCAATTTCAGCATTGTAATGTATATTGTAACGTGTGTTTATGGAATGGTAAAAACGATTCACAGCCGTGTTCTTTTTATTAGAACAGGATGAAAAAAACAGAGATAAAAAAACAACACTGACTAAAAGTACCAGTGCGTGGATTAGATTATTTTGTGACACGTTTCGAAACAGTCTGATTCTATTATAAAAACACAAAAATAAGCAATTTATTGTTTTTCCATCAATTATAAGCGAAAAGTAAGGATATCGAAACCCTGAAATAATGCTATTTATACATTTTTTCGCGCAGAGCTTTTATCTCGTCTGAAGTTATATAGTCGTCATAATCTATGATTTTGTCTATAGTACCGTTCGGTGTAAGTTCTATCACCCTGTTACATACGGTTTGTATAAACTCATGGTCGTGTGACGACATCAATATATTACCTTTTAACTGAATAAGCGTATTGTTGAAAGCCTGTATCGATTCCAGGTCGAGGTGGTTTGTTGGGGAGTCCAGAATCAGACAATTGGCACTCTTCATCATCATACGGGCTATCATACAACGCATTTTTTCCCCTCCCGAAAGTACTTTTGTGTTTTTAAGCACTTCTTCACCCGAAAACAACATTCTTCCTAAAAAGCCTTTAATATAAATTTCGCTCGTATCGTCAGAAAACTGTGATAACCAGTCTATCAGGTTTAAGTCGTTCTTGAAATAATCGCTGTTATCCAATGGCAAATAAGCTGTAGTAATGGTTTGTCCCCAACTGAATGTGCCTGCGTCAGGTTTTGTATATTCGTTGATGATTTCGAAAAAGGCAGTCATGGCACGCGGGTCTTTCGACAGGAATACCACTTTGTCGTCTTTCTCTATATTGAAACTTACATTGTTGAATAATACTTTACCCTCGATAGATTTACTCAAGCCGTTAACTTCAAGTATTTTATTACCGGGTTCTCTGTCGGGGCTAAAGATAATTCCCGGGTATCTTCTTGATGAAGGCTTGATCTCTTCGATATTAAGCTTTTCGATCATTTTCTTACGGCTGGTAGTCTGCTTCGATTTTGCAACGTTTGCACTAAAGCGGCGAATAAATTCTTCCAGTTCTTTTTTCTTCTCTTCGGCTTTTTTGTTTTGTTGTTGTTGCTGACGAAGGGCTAGCTGGCTGGACTCGTACCAGAAGCTATAGTTTCCTGCAAACATGGATACCTTACCGAAGTCGATGTCTACTGTATGCGTACATACAGAGTCGAGAAAGTGACGGTCGTGTGATACTACTAGCACAGTATTCTCGCAATTCGACAGGTAATTCTCCAGCCACATTACTGTTTCTATATCAAGGTCATTGGTAGGCTCGTCGAGTAGTAAGTTGTCAGGGTTTCCGAAAAGTGCACGAGCCAACAAAATGCGTACTTTTTGCTTTCCGCTCATGTCTCCCATTATCTGGTAATGCAGGTCTTCGGAGATACCAAGCCCGCTAAGCAACATGGCGGCATCGCTTTCGGCGTTCCAGCCTTCCAGTTCGGCGAATCGCTCTTCCAGTTCCGAGGCCCTGATGCCATCGGCATCGGAAAAGTCTTCCTTAGCATACAAGGCATCTTTTTCTTTCATAATCTCCCAAAGGATGCTATGTCCTTGTAGAACGGTATCCATTACACTCTGGCTATCAAAAGCAAAGTGATCCTGAGACAATACAGACAGGCGCTCGCCTATTCCCAGAGTGAATCCCCCGCTTGTAGCATCTTTTTCTCCACTCAATATTTTCAAGAGGGTTGATTTACCTGCTCCGTTGGCGCCGATTATGCCATAGATATTGCCACTTGTAAATTTAAGATTCACGTCCTGGAATAATACTCTTTTCCCAAATTGAATCCCCAAATTAGAAACTGTTATCATTATTGTTTTTTAGTTACGAATTATACGAAATGCCGGATAATATCCCATTATCCCGAATGTGGCGACAAAGGTACAAAATTATTGCTTTATTTTAAAACCAAGTGGAGGATATGTCAGGGCAAACTCTTGAAAATTGTATCTCCTTTATCAGTCAGTCCTCTCCGGTATCTCCCCGGTCAGGTACTGCTCGATGGCATGCGCCGTCGCATCTTTCAGGATTACATGCTTGAAGACGTCCAGCAGGTATAAGCACGGTATGGCCTTCAGGTCGTACAACCTTTCGCGGGACAGGGACTGCCCCTTATCGTACCCGTTCAGCCACATCGGGGGCATCTCCCCGGCATGCTTTTTCCATAAGTCCAGGTCGGAATCGGGGTAGATGGCCAGCACGTCCAGCCGGCCGGATAGCAACAGGCTGTTGATGATCTGCGACGAGGACAGGCTGGCGGCCGTCTCTTTACAGGCATGGCAATCCGGATTGTAGAAAAACAGGATCGTGTATTCCTTGTGCAGGCCGTATAGCCTGCCCTTTTTTCCATTTGCAAGGGTATAGGTTACATCTGTCGCCGGCGCTCCCACCCTGTTCTTCAGCAGCATCTCCAGCTCGAAGGCCGCCCGCTGCCTGTCCGCCGCGTCAGTAATGGTATCAGTTATTATATACCTGACAACCGGTATATAATACTCTTCATTGCGCATCGGGGAATTTGGGTCATACAGGTAATTTTTGTACAGTTTCAGAAAATAAGGGTACATCGTCCCTGTACTGTCTTCCCTGATGGCCCTGTCCAGCATGGCAGTGACCGAAACTTCCGCCTTTGCCCTGTCCGTATGGGAAAAGATGTCGAGGTAATCGGCGAACGCCTGTTCCGTAATCCCCGGCAAATGCACATAAGCCGTATCACTGAAATCAAAGTTATCCCAGTAATGGGCGACAAGGTATCCGGCGCGGTCTCCGGGCAGGGATAGCTCACCGGGTATGGACGGCAGGACGAACCGGCGGGGTGCATCCTCCCGGATGGCCTCCAGCGCTTCATCCTTGCCGGCGGGTTGCTTTTCACTTCCCCCGCATATCAGGAGGATGTAGATGATAAACCCGCACATTGAAACGGGGTAGATGATATAAATAAGGATTTTGGTAAATTTAATCATGCTTATCTTATTTTTACAATTAGCAAATTAGCTGATGAGCAAATTAGCCGATATGCTGATGAATTTAGCTTCCGCTAATTTACAATTTATTTCCGA
This sequence comes from Dysgonomonas reticulitermitis, assembly GCF_054601275.1. Taxonomy (NCBI): domain Bacteria; kingdom Pseudomonadati; phylum Bacteroidota; class Bacteroidia; order Bacteroidales; family Dysgonomonadaceae; genus Dysgonomonas; species Dysgonomonas reticulitermitis. Next base: position 17,025 of record NZ_BAAHWU010000052.1, read on the forward strand.
ATTTGCTAATTTGCTAACCGGTATATGTTTTTTAGCTAATTATGTCGGTAAATATATTTTATGTGTTTCTCAGTGGTACTATTTTTTCCGGCACATTGCCTCATTTTCAAATTCCCTCATTTTCAAATTTTCAAATCGCCTCATTTTCAAATTGGCTAATTTCCTTGCTCCATGCCAGTTTCCCGTATTCCCTGTTCAGGAAAGGAAACCGCTCCTGCGGGATATAGGTAGTCAGGCCTGAGTGCCGCGCGATGGCGAACCCGTGGTAACTTAACATAAAATCCGGGGTGGAAGCCTTCCATACCACCGCCTTGCCTATCAGCTCATGCAAGTGCTGCCGTCGCGGCTCACCATCCATCAAACCGGCGTAGTAATCCCCGAAATCGAAGAACAGCCTGTAAGCCGGGTACCGGTCGAAATGCTGTATGCCGCTGATGCCCCGCGCCGTCCCCGGGGTGGCGTTCTCCCTGATGAAGGAGGCTAGCGGTTCCAGTTCCGATGTCTTGATCACCGAGAAGGTAGCCGACCGCAAAACCCCGCTTTGCCCGTCGAAATAATCGAAGGCTTTGCCTGCGAAAGCCCGCAGGCCCTGTTCCCCTTCAAACAGGTTGCCCAGCGACCGCGGATAGATATAGGTAAAGCCCGGGGAGACGATCTCCGCGCTTGAGGCAAGGATGTATCCTGTTTTATCCTTCAGCTCGAAGGCCACTTCGATACCGGCCATAAAGCAGGCTTCGAAGACGATATAGTCGAAGGCGCCGTCGGGGATGGCAGCGGCGAAATCGATGATATTCATCCAGGAACCGCCGTCCGCGATAACCGACTTGGCCCCGGATTTGGGGTTCTCCAGCGTACCCGCGGGCAGCCACCCCGAAGCGTGGGAGAAGACCAGCAACCCGTAGCCGGCGGACGGGTAGAGCCGCCGCGCTTCTTCGATAACGGAGGCGAATACCCCGCTGTCCGCCGAATCGGCTTCATCGTATTGGTGGATCACTTGTACCGTGGGGTTGCCCGTATCGCTCCGCGACAATTCGAGGAGCCGGGGAGCGGCGTCCGAAGGGTCGTGGAAGACAAGCAGCTTCCCCCCGTCGCGGGCGTCCCAGCCCTGGCCGAGCGCTTCGAGCTTCGCGTAGCTTTCCCCCGACAGGTTGTTGTCGCCGCCCAGGTAAACAAGCAGCACATGCCGCGTGGCTACCGGTTCGTCTTTTTCACAGGAAAGGCAAAATACCAGGCAGGCTAACATCACCAGTACGACAGTCATCAGGCCCCCAAACCCCCCGAGGGGGGGCTTCCGGTTATCAATATTTAATGTATCTTTCGCGTTCTTCATTCTTCATATATTTTATAACACTGAGAAACACTGAGGTTCACTGAGACTAAAAAACTCAGTGTTTCTCAGTGTAACTATTTTTTCCGGCACATTGGCACATTCTCTCATTCCCTAATTTCCTCATTCCCACATTTTCAAATTTTCAAATTAATCTTTTCTTCATTCATAATTTATTAAAAAGAACCACGCGAGCTATCCCAACTCACGCGGCTCGAGGATCATGTTTACCGTGGATCCCGGCAATTGTTGAAGCGGCCACGGTATTTTGACCAGGACAGCTCCCGCTGCCGGCATTTGCTCGCGCGGACTTGCAATCGCGTAGCAAGAAAAAAAGTTGTTCTCCGAACAAGACACGGATCGGAAGTCCGCGTTAGCCTTGGGGACACGGACCGGAAGTCCGCGCCAGCCGGAGGTCGCTTGCCCGGGTGGAGATAAAAACGGGATACCGTTACTGTCACAGGCGGTACCCCGCAAACAAACTTTACAAAACTACATATAGTTTTTAGCTGTTAGCTGTTAGCTAATTTGCTAATTTAATTATGCGTCATATTCCTCCGCGCATGTAACGCACGGAGGAATGAAATCATATACGGCAGGCTATACGCTTCCCTTTACTTTTGGATACAGCGTATAGGAAAACCATAGGCACGAACCTCATTATATAGATCCGTAGCACCAGTAGTAGGGACGATGCCTAGCCTGCGGGAATTCGTATTCCCGTCCGATGTAGACGACCAATAGTATAATGCACGCCCGTCGATATGAAATCCACCAGAAGCATCACGGGTGCCTGAAGCCGGTATGTAGAGCGTTTGGCCCGCCTCGTCGCCGGGGATAAGCAAGACTTTACTATTATCGTGGAATTTATCCCTTGTGTAGGCAGTTCTGATCAAATTCAATTCCGCCGAACTCGGTATTCTCCATCCCGCCGGACAAGGGCCCTGGTCATTAGGCGGCGACCACAAAGCGTTGGCGTCAGCCTGGGTAGTAATCGTACCGTCTACAATTAACCAGTTGGGGCTTGTTTCGCGTATTACTGCGATCCAGTTATTCGCGAACGGTCCGTTAGCATTGGCAAGAGTAACAGGGCCTGCAACCATATCACCGGTGGTTCCGGGTGCTGCACCGTAATTGCGTCCCCACTGGTAATAATAACCCATAGCAGCCAGATCAAAAGTCGTAGCATCCATCTTATTGCTGGCGCCTACATTGACAGGAGCCCAGTATTTACCCTTAAACAAGACAGGCTTATAAGACGTGGAAGGAAAGTTGGGCACGCTGACAATAGAGACCTTTTGAGAGATGCCTGGGTTTGTTGCGTCGGAAACAGTAATGACCGCTTTTACCGGAGCGTTGCCGGTATACTGAGGCAGATAGATAGTATAGGTTTGTTCGTAAGCAGCGCCATCCGCGTAGGTCAACACGGGAGTCGGAATCAGATTATCGACCGCGACAGGAAATGAAGCTTGATCGTTGTACATATAGGTAATAGCGGCGGTTGTTCCGCGCAAGTCGAACGAACGGGTCTTAAATGTCAACGTGTCATCGACGACAGTAGCGTCGGTAACGTCATAGCTGTTGTTAGCGGCATCCAAAGCGCCGTCGCCGGTAGCAGTCAGGCCATATAGCGTGAATACCGAAGAGCCGGGACCTATCTCCACCTCGGAACCGTCATCCCAAGGATCGATTACAAGGCTCCATTCAATCTCGTTGTGGGCTATCCTTGTGGCTTTCAGGATATAACGGTAGTTGGCGTCGATGGCGGTTGTAGCAGGTACGGGAATCGTGTAGATTCTGTCTTCGACAGCCCCGCCGGTCGGAGGGGTAAATTTTCCCTTGATGGAAATGATTGTTTTACCGCTTTCCAGGCTGGTCGGATACAGGTAGAACACGCTTTGTACCGAGCCTGTGTTAGCTCCCGTCAAACCGGTGAAAACGATTTCAGGCAAGCTGCCTGTTTCGATGGTTTTGCCTGCGCCCGCCGGAAACAAGTATCCATTGAGATTGGCTTCCGATACCAGAATGCTCTCGATAGTGAAATTCGTCCCTGTCGGATTGCCGAGTTGTTGGTCATCGTCGACATTGGATACGTCGAAACGGGCGACGCGGCGTTTCAGGTGAATCTCTTTTTCGGCCGGCGTCACGGACAAGATTCTGGCTACATCCTGCTTGGCCGACATAATCAGCCCGTTGGTAGCCGACGGCATGATCAACGCCGTTTGCTTATCCGAAATCAGGTTTTCGAAATCAGCCTCCGGCATGCCGATCGTTACGCCGGTCAGCTCGGCCGATTTGCCTGTGTCCGTCAAGTCGGCGGGGATGGTACCTACGTTCCCCACAAAATAGAAAGTTCTCGGCCCGCTAAAGTTCGTCACATCGATGGTAGCAGCGCGGGTAGTCGCGTTATTCGCCCCGGTCAGGGTGATAGCTTCATCGGCTGCGGCCGCCCCGGTATGGTAGATTTTTTCCAGCTGGCCTCCGTTAAACATGTAGATGTGGAGGTCGTTCAGTACGTTTTCATTCGCGTTGGCGATGGTGGCATAGGTTACACTTCCCGAGGAAGGCAAAGCAAAGGTTATCTTACCCTGCTGGCCGATGATCTCATCGGAAACAACCTCATTCTCGTTGCTACATCCCGTGAATAACAGGGACACAGCCGCAAATAACATAAAGTTAAAAAGCTTTTTCATGTGTTGAAAATTTAGTTAAACAATATATATATAAAAACAGTAGTTAGTAGTTAGTAGTTAGTAGTTAGTAGTTAGTAAACAGTCGACCTTTTCGTCATTGCGAATTGAAAATCGGCGGAGCCAACAGGAGTGAAGCAATCCAGAGTATTGATTATTAATGGATTGCTTCGGGTAAACCCTCGCAATGACGTGCGACAGTCAGCAGTCAGCAGTCAGTAGTCAGTCGACCTTTTCGTCATTGCGAATTGAAAATCGGCGGAGCCAACAGGAGTGAAGCAATCCAGAGTATTGATTATTAATGGATTGCTTCGGGTAAACCCTCGCAATGACGTGCGACAGTCAGCAGT
>NZ_BAAHWU010000053.1:0-21319 GCF_054601275.1 Dysgonomonas reticulitermitis
ATCCTGTCTTTTTCTAATTAAAAGTTAATGCAGCAGATGGAGCTTTTTTATCCAGGAAAGATATTCAATTTGGAGTTTCCTTTATCTTTCTTTTTTATAAAATACAAACTAACGATTTTTAATTTTTAATTTTTAATTCTTCATTTTTTTGACGGGTTGCCCTGATCCATGAACAGTGCGTTTTTATTTTTACTCTTAGTTGTCGTAAAAAATGATATAAATAAGAAAACACCCAATTTTACACTCTTGGGTGTAAAATTGGGTGTTTATTTTGCAAATCGTTGATAATCAACATTGTTTGCGGTATGGACGGAATGTGAACCACCATCTTAACCGGCAATCAGTCAATATCTTAACAAAGCCCAAAAATTCAGTCCCACGAATTATCCCAAAATCAGACTTCTGTGATTTTCAGTCTTTTGCATTGTTTCAATGAGCGATGGGACAAAGGTATAGATAATTTTTGAAATGACAACGCATTGTTTTTACAATTTTATTTCATCATGGCTTCCAACTCTGTCGCCAATTCTCTTGATTCCAAGCGCATAATACTTTCTTCCGAACTACCAAAACTGAGCAGATTGATGCTCCCATACCAAACAAGCCGGTTGTCAATGATGATATATTTTTGATGGATATTGGATTTTATGATAACAGAAACGGCAGATTGCAACAATGCAATGCACTCCTGAATCAACCTTGAGTCTTTGTAAGATTCGGAAGGACGGGTAATGATAGTAATTGAAATATCTTTTTGGAGCGGCTCTTTCAGCCATTCGAGGATTGTTTCTATTCGCTTTTTCCGCAGGAAAGGACTGACAATCAGTATTTCTTTTTTCGTTTCTGCAAAATCATTTTTTATAACAGGGACAAAACTGTCGGCATCGTAAATCAGATTGATTTTATCCGGTTGATTGGCTACCAATGCTTTATAGCCTATTTGCGCATAACCTGTCAGCCGTTTATGATACATCCTTTCCAAAACCGGAACATGAATATCTACATAATCATAAACCATGACATTCTGCTTACCGGGATAATCGCGATGCAACCGTCCTGCATATTGCGCTAATGTTCCTTTCCACGCAATCGGTGAGACGAGAAAAAGTGTGTCTAAACGCGGATAATCAAAGCCTTCTCCAACATATTTTCCGGTTGCAATAATGATGAGTTTTTCATCGTTTGGAACATTGGATAAAAATTCCATCGTTTGCGTTTTTACTTTTGAAGAATCCGTTCCAACAAGCGTAATAATATGTGCATCCGTTTGATTTGTCAACATACCGGCTAATCGTATCACATGTTCAGTCCGTTGGGTAAGGATAATCGGAGTTCGGTTGTTTTTTACCGCATCAAGTACATCCGAAACAATCTGTTGGTTACGAAATTCGTCTTCGGCAAGCGTTGTATATATTTGAGTGATATGCCATGTTTCTTCTGTTTGCGAAACCGGCTTTTTAAATGAAGTAAAACAGGGAATCAAATAGTGTTCAAAGTCACGTTTGCTTGCCTGCGATTTGGCATCAACGGAATAACGTATCGCTCCGCATTGCATAAAAATTATCGGATGCTGTCCGTCTTGTCGCATCGGAGTTGCCGTTAAGCCATACACATATCGGGCATTGACCGTGCCAAGCACCTTTTCGTAATTGACGGAAGAGGCATGATGACATTCGTCCACAATGACCATGCCGTAATTTTTCACTATCTCATCTATTTCATTATCATGGATTAGGCTTTGTATAAGCGCAATATCTATAATACCGGATGCCGTGTTTTTTCCCGAACCGATTTGACCAATAATGGAGTGAATCTTTTTATGCCCGCGCTTCTTTTCTGTTTCCGGCAAAGTTTCGTGGATTTCAAGAAATTGTTCCAACGATTTTTTCCATTGGTCGAACAATGTGTGTAAATGGACTAATATTAGCGTATTGCATTTTCTTTCAGCAATAAGCGATGCACCGATAACCGTTTTTCCGAAAGCGGTCGGAACAGAAAGTACGCCTGTTTCGTATTCGAGTAAAACGTTGGCGGCAGATTGCTGTTCTTCTCGAAGCGTACCTGTAAAACTGACATTTATGGCTTTTCCCTGATTTCGTTTGTCGTTAAACAGATAATTAACATGAGCATTTTCGAGCAAGTCAATAAGCGAGGATTTACAACCGCGTGGAATGCCTAAAAATTCTGCCGTTTCATCCAATGAATAAATGATTCTTGGAATATCATAAGTGGACATCCGCATCTTTTGTGTTTTGTAAAACTGTGGATTTGAAAAAGCCGCGAGCCGCTTGATTCGATTGAGCGCCCTTTGGCTAATATCTTTCTTCAGAATGTACAACCTGTTCGCTTCAACGATAATGAGTTTATCGGGAAAATCCTTGTTTTCAAGTTTAACTTCCGGCTTTTTGCCCTCCCAAGGTTTTGGAGTATCTTCTTCATCGGCTTCCGTAGTGCCTAATTCCCCCAAGCCGTTACCATCGCAAAGTTCTTCGAAATACTTTTTAAATTCATCAACCGTAATCTTCTTTATTGAAGCCAAATACGCCCATTGGTCGGGATAACTTTGAAAATATTCGTCAATAAATTCGCTGTTCCCATTTTTTCTCGCCCCGCCTTGCAAGGGCAATGCAATCAAATTGCCAAAACCACCTTTGGGCATAAAGTCCTGATTGGGAAACATCCGGTCGTAGGAAGTAAATTTTATCTCGTGCCTAACAGACATTGCTTTCGTTAAAAGCGCATTACCCAACTTTCGCGCCGATATTGCCGGAACCGGTTCATCGAAGAAAAACCACGCATGAGCGCCGTTGCCGGAACGTGAACGCTCAATGGCTACCGGAATATTCAATTCCCTACAAACCAATCGAAAAGCGGAAATATCTTTTTGCCAGTTTTCTTCGTCAAAATCGACAGCAAGAAACAGGCATGTTTCATCCGGAAAAAGCGGATAAATACCGATTATGCCATTTCCATTTTCATCTTTATTGCGCAGATGGGCATTGATGACGCTTTCTTTCAACGGCAGTAGTTCCCTGCCTATGCAATTCTTGCACTTGACGCGGGAACGGTCGCATAGCCCCTTTACCCACTCGTTTTTGCAGGCAGGAATGTAATAACTACTATTGAAATTCTTGCTGTAACAACGTTTGGCATAAACGTCAATTCGTCCGCGAAACAGCGACATGAACTGTTTTATCTTTTCATCGGGAGTACTGTATTTGTTTATGGATGAAACAATTTCTGGTGTAGCGTTTTCTTTTTCAGCAGTAATAACCTCTTGTTTTTGAACTTCTTCTTCCGTTGGTAAACCCAAAAACTCCCGCAATCTTTTATTTTCGGTACGAAGAATATGATTTTCCGATTCAAGTTCTTCAATTCGTTTATGGAGGTCTGTTTCAGGCATATTGATTGATGTTTCAAAAATGAATACTTAATCCCATGTTTTTTCTATTTTTATGATTCTCTGCTAAATCTCTACTAAATCTCTGCTAATTTTTCAGCAAAATCAAGAATACAATAATTTGATTTACAAATATATACAAATTCATTCTCTACTAAACCTCTGCTAATTTACAGATATTTTCTTCTAAATCTTTTTTAAATTATCTGTAAACTTAGCAGAATAATATACTTGATATTCAAATATATACAAAAATATTCCCTGCTAAGTTCCTGCTATTTTACTTCTAATTTACAGTTATTTTACTTCTAAGTTTTCAATTTCCATACAGGAACCTTATCGCTTCCTGTATTTACAATTTTCCCTTCTTGGCGAAGTTCACTAAGTAGATTTTTAATCCTGTTACTCTTTTGTTCTGTACTCATCCATGCGGGCAACATGTTCCACAAAAGCTCGTCAATGTCTTTTCTGCTTAGACTTCCATGTTCCTGAATAGATTTCAAAATCCATTCAAAATATTGTTGCTTGTCAAAAGCCTTGTTTTTAGAATATTCCGCTTTTTTATCAGTTACCTGAGACATTTCCTTGCCAACAAAATAGTTGGGCTTTCTTCCTTCTATCAGTTTTTCTTTCCGTAGCAAATTGGCAGAATCGTCGGAAATAGATGCTTTTTTCTGAACTTTATCCAACAATGTTACTTGCGATAAGGATAAATCGCGCCTTTCAATCAATAATTTGGAATAATTCTCATCTATCGTTTGTCCATACATATACATAACGACTTCTTGAGGGTCGGATAAGATATAATCGGGCAACGGGAAAAAGCGGTTGCGTTGCGATACATACAGCGTGTAAATACCATATCCCAAACGGTCAATCATGCCCAAATTGGACATAGCGCCGACAAGCCACGGGTTGCGGTAACGATTAGGCGTTTTTTCTCCCAGACAATATTCTTCAGGCATCCCTTCAAAGAAATTGCCCGCATTGGTAAATATCAATTTATCAATCCTTTCGGTAACGATTATCCTTGACCTGAGCGAATAGTCGGAGTGTGCCACACAATTATGAATGGCTTCAAGTATGCTTTTCGTATCATATTTATTGACCGTTGTCGCCAACAATTCAAAATCGGGATAAAAACGGATTTGCACATTCCGAATTCGTTGCATGACCTGCGTTGTAGTCAATAAAAATGGTATTGTAAAATGTTCGTATGCCTTTTCTTCCGTGTCCAATTTCCAAGTTATTTCGGCAACGGAGGGCAGTAAATAATGTGTTGATTCCGGCTTACCCAAAAGCAAAAGGGCGGTATTGGTTATTTTCCTGTCGATGGTTATCCTCGCTTTGTCTAAGAAAGTAGCATTATCCCAAGTGTCTATTTGGTTGAAATAGGGAACATTGGGATTTTTCTCTTTGAATTTTTCACGGGCAACTTTCAATGCCTGCGGGTCTAAATCGGCAATAGTCGCTTTTTCAATAATTTTTGCACTCCAATCCTCCTGAGAGTTGTAAATCATTCGCATCCAATCGGGATATTTACGAAGGTCGGTTTTGTTGCTGCCCACTCGAACAAATGGTTTGCGCTGAAAATTAGTCGGTTCACTTTTTGCAGGCGGAATACGCAACAATACAATAGATTTTCCTTCACAATCAAACTCAAAGATTTCAAAATTGATTTTGGGGTCAAGGTAAAGCCTCAACCACAATTCCAAATCCTGATTGCCATGTTTGGAATCGGCAAAAGTAAATGTCGTTCCTTTAATTGTATGCGTACCGTCTTCCACGCCCCAAACCAAATAGCCGAAAGGCTTGTTTGCCAAGGTTGCACCATTGCTCATGGCACTGATATACTCGCCAATTTGCTCGTGGTCAATGCCGTTCGATTTGAACTCCAACCATTGCTGTTCTCGCGGTTGAGCGCAGAGGTCATGTAATAAGTCTATTAAATCTATGTTGGTCATATCTATTTAACTTTCTTTCTGATAATATATTTTATAATATGTTCCTTTTTCATCGCGACCTTGTTCTATCAGATTGTGGTTGGCATGAGGACTTGTATTCTATGTTTTGTTGTTCGGGCATAATTATTTGATTTTTACTTTTTTGTTTATAGAATCTATGTTATTCGTATTCCCTGTATTGAGCTCTTTAAATCGAATATTTTTATTTGAATCACTTTCTTGCTGTAATACAATGATTTGTTCTTCATACTTGATATTGGCTAATTTTAGTGAATCAACTTGATTTTGTAACTCTATGTTTTTATTATCAAGTTGTTGAGATTGATTTTCCGAAAAAACATAACTAAAAATAATAAATAACAATCCTAAAATACCAAAACCCAAAAAACCATTGTATTCAAAACAACGCCTTCTAGCAGAATATATATAATTATCTTTTTTATCTTTTCTGTTTTCGCCTTTATCATAAATTGTTTCTCTACAAGGTTTTGTGTTGTTTTTACTATCCTTTATATACTCATTAAGTTCAATATCATATATTCTTCCATAATTATTACATCTTCCATATAATTTATTACTTATGACACAAGCAATAAAGAAAGAAGCCAATCCTAAAAAATACAAAAAGGAAACACCATCCAATTTTATATTAGACTTCAAATCTATTAGTAATGCAGCGCAAATACTTATGTAAAGTGGAGAAAATATTGCTACTAAATCTCTTATTTTATATAATTTAATGTTCATACTCATCTTCCATGTTCTTTTTGGGTGTTATTTTTTCTGGACATAATCGATTAATAGTATTTTTTAAACGAGTTCCTAATTCGCTGCTATATGTTACTATGTCATCTATTTTTGTTGTCCCATCTTCGTTTTTTTTGTACTCGTCCCAAGTTTTTACTCTTCTGTTTGCCTGATTTAGTACCTTTCGTTCAAATTCTACTTTACTGTTTGGAAATTTGTTTGTAAAATCGTTCTTTTGTTGAATAACATTCACATCATCTAAATCTAAAACGGTAAAAAGTATTGCAGGAATTTTGCCCTCTCGAATATCATCAATATACTCGCAAAATTTCAATCCATTTATATTATTATTATCAGCCAACAGTTGATAATCAACGATATAAATACTATCTGATATTTTACAATTATTTTGCTTCATTTTTTCACTATTGGAAAATTCATTTTTCCTGTTTTCTCGTGTTGTGGCATCGGCTGTATCAATAAATGCTTTCACAGGAGTAAGAAAATCGCACAACTCTTGCCCTGAATTAATGTTTTTGGGAAATACATCAATATCACTATCAGCAATCAACTTTCCAATAATTTGAAAATGGTCGAAATTGTCTTCAATAATTACAATGTTTTTCATTTTATTTCAAATTGTTTTTTAGTGGAACATATATGTTTACTGTTTTATCTTTTAATGATTTGGAAGATTCTGTTTTTGTTACTTTTAATATTCCAATATTTGCTTTCTTCAAAATGCAATTTATCAAATTTAACCCGTCTAATTTGTTATTATTGTAAATGCAGTTAAAATAATTTTCTGGTTTTTCGCAGTAGTTATTTGAAACTTTGAAGTAAAGGATATCATTCTCTGTTACAAAATCCAAGTCAATTTTTAACTTATCCTTTTTTATATCATTACTATAAACATTCAGAACGTGCTTTCTTATGTTATATATCAATTCAAAAATCAATTCTTCAAGAATAGTAACAGGAAAATCAATTTCGGTATTTAATAAATTTGTTTTATTTTCAGTAGAATCAGATAATTCTATATTATCGAGAATATTATCAGTTTCACTTAAATAGTATAAACTTTTTCTTTCAAATGTCAAAACATATTTAAAATCATCTTTAAATGTCGTGATTATTTTTTGTAAATTAAATGTATCAAAATGATTTAGGTTGCTGGGATTGAACTTGTTTATCTTTTGCATAAGGTCTATTTTGTTCGTCAAATGATTCAACTCAAAATCATAGTATTTTTTCAACCTTTCTGATTCTTCATTTTTATCCGAAATTAAATTATAGATTTTATTAAAATAATTCTTTATTGGAGTTTTATATTCATCTATTCCGTGTCTTAGCATAAACTGATAATCAGCTTTTTCCTTTTGCTGTATCAATTCCGCAAACTCATCATTCTTGTGGTGTTTGATAATAAATTCACTCATATCTTTGCGTAAAAGCATAAGAAGTTGTTTGGGCAGAAGGCTTTCGGGCAAATTATATAAATTTTCAGTACTATAAAAGCCAAGCATCCCCAAAGTGTCAAATTTGCCTGAATGCTCGTTCCGTTTGGTAATTCTTATAAGATAGAGCCATTTTGAATCGTTTGGCATAAAAGGCAAGTTGATTTCTTTTCTATTGTAAGCATCTGTCCATTTACATAATTCATAATTTGGACTTGGATTTGAAAACAAATCTTGTTTTATTACTTCTGGATTTTGATTTTCAGTATTTTCGTAGAACTCATCTTCTATTTCTTTCTTTGAGCGGTTACGGTAATATCCGGCTGTTGTTTCAAATGTAACGCCTGTATTGCATTTAATTCCATTTAGAAAATCAACAAGTATTTGTGTTTTATGATTTTTCTTTTCCAAATCTAATTTTTCTTTTTCTGCATTTTTCTTTTCCAAGTCGTTACGTTCATCACTGGTAAGATTCGTTTTTTCTTGTAATCGTTTTATTTCTCCCGACAATTCTTTAATTTGTCGGGTTGTATCAAATTCAGGACAAAAATTGTTCAGCAAGTTTTGTTCATCTTTCAGTATATAAGATTTATGTTGTCCATCGGTAATGACAAAAAATGTTTGTATGTTTTTATCTGCAAGAAAAAATTCTTTCATTTTCTCAATAATGGCATCAATTTTTGTTTGATAATCTATATCTCTGGGAAAATGCGAATTTTTGTCGCAATCAACAAGAAGTAATTGTTTAATCCATAAGTAATTAATAAATGGCGTTGAGGGTTTCTTCCATTTATCGTCTTTCAAAAAAGTATCTTCTACAATCAGATATTTATTTGATTCAAGAAGGTTTTTATTTGTTTGTCCATTAAAGAAATTTACAATTTCATCCGTTTCTCTTATGAAAGTTTTATGCTTGCTGAATATATCACGCCATTCTATACGCCGCTCTTTTTTAATCATTTCATAAAAGTCGTCTATGACCAATGTAGATTCAATTTGCAACATATTTAAAAATTGCGCTCCTTGTATAGATTTTAGCAAATCAGCTTCTAAATCTTTTATGTTTTTGAAAATATGATACGCAACCCAACCATTTTTCTGTATCATTTCTACATAGTTTCGCAAAACATAAATAGGAAAATCCTGTAGATTTCTTTCTATATCTTTTGATAATTTATGTTTGTCTTTTAAGTTGTCAATTTTGATAAACCAACACAGAATCTTTTGAAAAAAATCTTTCTCCAAAACCCTGTAATTTCCTAAAAGTACGGCTCGTCTAAGCACAAATTTGATGGTTTGGAAGTTATCATAATCCATTTGGACAAAAGTATCTGTGTTCGGTTCTTGAATTTCACTTAACCAATTATTAAGCCAATCAAAAGTTTTTTCTTTAAGCGGTTTATAAAGAATAAATGGATATTTAGAAAGCACTTTGAGCAGTGCTTTAGGATTGTCTTTTCGTTCTTCTGCCTTTTTCTTTTCCACTTCTTGAGAATATTCAGGAAATAAATCTATATTGATAGGCGAACTGTATTCTTTAAAAGACACAATGCTTTCTATATTATAATTGTCTTCTTGTTGATTTTTTGCAAAATAGTTATAAATTTTATGTGTTGCCTCAAAACATTTGAGACGACGAAGTTCCTTATCCTTATCTTTTGTATTTTCTTTTTCGGTATTGAGTTTTTGTGGATTTAAGCTATCTGCTTTCTGTTGAAAGTTTTCTATTATCACATCGTGCAAAGCGGTTTGTGATAAAGTTTCATAGCGCTGCCTTTCGTGTTCAAGTGGGCGTTGTTCCAGTAAATTTAATGTAGGCGGTTGATTGAAGTTTGCAAATGCAAAAAACATATTGGACAATTTTGCTATTTGATTATGAATGCCAGATATAGATTTATCTTTAAGAAAAATAGACGCGGTAAATGCGGTATCTTCGCTTATCAAATCAAAAACTTCATAAAAATGCGTTCCTGTTATGAGTGAATCATCAACATAAACAAGTTTTGTTTCGTTATTCAAATAATTTTTATTCAGCATCTTAAAATTTTCATCATAATCTACATTGTTCTGATAATGAATAATTGTAGCGGACGAAGAAAAAACAATTTCATTCACGAGATTAAGAAAACGACTATTACTCTCGTGGCAGGGCGCAACTATTACAACCTTGTCGGTAAGATTGAGATTTAATGTTGTTTTTACTTTATTTTCCAACCAATATCTTATCTTGGATATATTATGCACAATATAATTATCTGATTCTATGGAATAAATCCGATAATTATTGTTTCGAAAAACCTTTTTGTATTTTAGGGAATTTTTAAATTCTATAGTGTCAAATGTTTTTTCTTCATCTTCTGTTAATACTTTTCCTTTGGGATTTTCAAAAATAAAGGCAGGTGTGAGAGACGATTTGTCGGTTTCAAAAAGTGCTTTCGTCTTCACTTGATTGCCATTTGCATCAATACCGTAACATAAAGAGCACCCTTTTATTTCGTGCCATTTGGCGGGAAGTTTAATAATTGCAGTTTGATTTGGATTTGTTTTTTTTATTGTTTCAAAATCGCTTTCCGGTTGTGCTAAAAGGACATTATAGCGTTTATCAAAAAAGGAGTATCCGTCTGCTAACTTTTTTGCGTTTTCTTTGGATTCCTTCTTTTCATTTTTTTCGTATTTATAAATTTTTTCTTTTATCTCATTTTCTATTTTCTTTGCTGTGTTTCCTGTTGCAGCAATAGGCACAATAATTATTGTCAGACGATTCTTGTAATCCGATAAATACTGTTTAAAAATATCAGCGGGAAGAAAATTAAAATTATCATCTTCGCTTTGTGCTATAAAATGATCTATTTTCCCCTCTTGTTCGTTAGTTTTTAACCCAAAATCCTGTAAGAATTTTTCAGTCAAACTCAAAAGTAATTCACTATACATTTCATATCCGACAAGTGTGATTTTTTTATTTGTATCGCAAATATTCTCTTTTATTTGAAAAGCCAGCAACATAGCTAAACGAGCAGTATAAAATGAATTTTGAAAAAGCCGTTTGGCATAGTAAAAATCTTCGGAGTGAATTTTTGTTCCAATTTTAAAATGGGTGTCAATTATGCGAAAGCCATCAAAATTATCAATATATTCATTGAGATTGCTGTAATCTTTTTTACGATTAGATAATGGATTTTGCAAAATTGTTGTTAGGTTTGACACAAAAAGAGATTTATCATTATTTTTTAAAATAACATCAAAAGGATATAAAGTATTAGTTTTAGGATAAAACAAATGTTTTAAACATTCTGAATTTATACTCCTCTGATTATTGTTTTTCTTCTTTTCTAAAAGTGTAATTGTATTTGGAAAAGTTTTATCTACAACATTATTCACTAAAAGAAACTCATCTCTATCTTTCCCAAAAAGAATATCTGCAAAATAAAAATCTTTTTCGTCAATTTTTACAAACAAAAGCATTGCCCGTTCATTATGCCAATATGCCTCACTTGGCTCGCGTGAAGTATAAAAATCTTTGTTGTCTTTCAATAAAGATTTGTAAATTTTATAGCTAATATTATAAATTATAAATGGCTGTTTATATTCAAAAGTAAGATACGATAAAAACCTTAAAAGAACTGATACATCGCTGACCTTATCCTGTAAATTGATTGCGATTTTGTTGTTGTCTTTTAAATTAGACAACTTGTCAAATTGATTATAAATACTATCGACATTTTCCTTTGTTATTTTTTCATCTTTTATCGTAATATTTATCAAAGAATTTTCTATTGTTCGGTCAATACCAGAAAGTTGAGTTAAACTTGTGGGAATAATTTTAATCTTCGCCAAAGATTCAAGTGAAGCAGTTTCGCCAAGTATAGCACTATTTCTATGTGAAAATGGCTTTGGGGTTATATTTTTAAAGTTATTTTCTACAAATGGAATTTTGAAATAATAATGAGTTCCATTTGCAATGGTAACATCTTTTGCGGTATTCTCATTTGGAAAGTAATCTTTTTTAATTTGTCCATTTGAGGAAATGAATATTTCACTTTCAGCATTTTTACTTGTAAGTGTATCTGTTATAAGTTTATATAGATTGTTTATTCCATAGTGTGAAGTATGTCTAAAAGTTTGTTGTTGTAATTCTTTGCCTTTTTGGGGGGTAATGAAATCTTTAAGTTCATAACTTTTATTATTTTCAAAGAAGTCATTATCCTTTTTATAGCAGTCTTTAATTGCCTCATTTTTCACACTGTTTCCGGTTGCTCTATCTCTTGTATATTCAATGAGTTTTGGAACAACTCCATTTTTTCCATAATCAAAAACGTGTGTTTCAAAAATTCTTGTTTCATCGGTTTCATTTTCTGCATAAGCTCGAATGGTTATCATACCTTCGCCTTTTCTCCCATTTTCTCCACTGTGTTCAACTATATTTTTAGCCAATTCATATAACCCTCGCACATAATCTTGTGTAAATAGCCAAAGTTTTTCTATGTAATCTTTTCGTTTGTCGAAACTTTCATTTTTTTTCTTTGCTAAATTTTTACTCGCTACTATGAAAATAAATGTAAATATTGGCGGGCAAGCATTTAATCTGTCTTTTATTTCGTATTCATAATCGCTAAATTTCTTTATGTTTTTTTTATAATTACGGGTTCCTTTGTTTATAAAATCTGTAATATCAAAATTTTCTCTATAGTTTTCTTTTAAACTATTGATTCTTGCATTAGGGTTTTGTGTTCCAAAAAAATAATCAATAGATTTATTGGTAATGTATATTGGGGGTGCAAAAACTTCTGAAAATAGGCTTGTTTTTATTTGTGCTTGAGGAAAATTATCAAAAATTTGGAAGTGATTAACATCGTATAGTGCTTTTATCTGTTTGAAATAATGCCAAGCGTGTTTATTTTCAGTTAAATTGTACAAAAAAGGGATTTTTGTCCAATTTTTTTTATGTTGCATATACTGCAAAAACAATCCTGCAACAAACACAATATCAACCTCAGAGAAAGTCCCAAGCATTGGGTTTTCTTTTTTGTTTTGAAATTCAAGAATTGTGTTTAATTCTTTAACTGATAGCATTTGTATTTGATTAGTGTTTTGCATATCTGATTTAATTAGAGTTTATTCTTTGCTTATTTCTTGTTGTGCAATCTTGAACGCTTTCCCTGTAAACTCTTTTTCTTTACCAACGACTGCAATAATTTTATCAGCAACCCAAAGGGTTACAAGTTCATTTTCATCTGTTTTCAAAAGCTCTGCGATAATGGGTATTTGTTTCCGTTTGGCAGGTCTTTCGCCACGCTCAATTTTACTGTACATTGGCGTATCTATCTCCAATGCTGCCGCCAATTGTCGCTGTGGCATTTGTAATTCTTCGCGCAACTGTTTTATCTTTTTAGCAAATAACATATCATTGTACTTTTATTTATAAATCAATTTAATAAATCATATTTGACAAACATTTATTTGATTTGTCAAATATTGGACAAATATACAAAATTCTTGTATATCTACAAAACTAATCTTACTTTTTCAAATATTTATCTTCAAATTCTCTTGTCAAATTCATAACTTGTTTGTTAATAGTAACCAATTCAATCGTTGCCTTTTCCAGCCGATACAGCATTGCCAATGCCATTTTCTCTGTAAAAGTGGCTTTCAGATGCTTTACTACCTGATTGTAATTCACTCCTATTGCCCTGAATTGGGAGTGAAAAGTCGTTAGCCGCATGTAGTAATCCATTGCCGCTTTGTTGATTTTCACATACTTGATTTCTTTTTTGAACAGGCAAGTCTTAATGAACTTTGCAGCGTTGTATTTCAATCCTGTTTCTTCGAGCATTGCGAGAAATTGAACATTATCGACATCGTTCAGTTTAATTGAATACCGATGCCGACAAGGGTCTGTTTTCGGCGGTCGCCCGCCTTTGTTGAATTGTTTTTCTGTTGCCATAATCATCTGCTTTTAATGATTGGTTTTATAAAAAATAACGACTTCGGAGTTATTTTCCTCAACTGATTCTGGTGCGCCGAAAAGGTTTCGGGCGCACCAGAATACAACTTGCCATGTGCCAATGCACATAAGCATCTTCGATGCCGGATGTTGAAAATTAGACTGTACACAGTGAATACATTATACTGATTATATACAGTTTACAATCTTCGCCACTGTTCGACATCGTTCCGGTAAGTTTCAAGAAAATTTTGGGAAAGGTTTTCTATCAATCCCGAAACGCTCATGCCATGTTCTCCAAACAGCCTTACAATCCGTTCCAAACTGTCGCGAACTGCAAGGCTGATAAAAACCGGTTTCCGATTCTCAATCTTCGGAGTTTGCATGAATTGCTGCCTGAACTCGTCCAACGAGGCTTTTCGCTGTTTGTTACCCATTTGCTTGGAATTGTCTGCTTGTACAGTGGGTTCATCGGGAATAGTTATTGCAGTCTGTTCAACCGGTGCAGTTTGTTCCATGAAATCTATTCCAAAATTTTTCTCTGCAATTGAATTTAATAATGCCTGCTCATCAATGTCAGGAACTACTCTACTTTTTGTTGTCATAACACATTTATTTTAATGAGTGAATAAAATCTGTTTAGTAAGTATATCAATCCTGCTACATGCCGCAAAGAAAATTATAATTATTTATATACTAAATACTTGCGATTTGATTGCTGTGATATGCCATATTTTGCACTTTCGTCATTTTTTTCTTTTCATCAGCAAGATATTCGTTTAATCCGGTGTTTGTCCTACCTTACCGAAGCAAACCACTGCAAACCACTGCCACTTGCCGGAACTTTGATAATCAACCGAAAATGTCATCTTACCTTTGAGGCAAAATTCAAAAAACAGAAATATGGAAATCATAAATATTGAAGCTCGCACATTTGAGGCAATGGTTACGCGGTTTGAGCAATTCGTAAAACAGATTGATACGCTCTGCGGTCGAAAAGGCAAAGAACTGCAAAAGTGGTTAGACAATCAGGATGTTTGCCAAATACTAAACATCTCAAAAAGGACGTTGCAGACCTATCGGGATAACGGAACTTTACCCTATTCCCAAATCAACCATAAAATGTATTACAAGCCTGAAGATGTGGAACGAGTTCTGAACCAATTAAAAAATAAACCGTATGGAAAATAATGTAATCACAAAAGACCATGAAATAGTAAAATCTTTTTTCTTTTCATTGGAACGTATACTTGATGGCATTGAGTATGTAGTCGATAATTACAAGCTATCGTTGAACGGAGAACGCTATTTAACCGACAGGGAAGTCTCGGAACGATTGAAAGTGAGTCGCCGAACTTTGCAGGATTACCCTGCGCCCGTACTGGGTATATAATAAATATCTCTTTGGCAAGAGATTAGGTTTGTGTTCTTTGAAGTGACCTATCATCAACCGACTTATCTGAATGGGAAACCGGACAGGGAGCATAGCATGTCGGCAAAGCCATAAGTCAGCTAATTGTCAAGCTGCGACTGAAGGGTCAGATGAAATGATAGATATGAGGATAAAGTCTATACTGATTGAACGATAATCCGAGCGGTTCCACTGCAGGCTGGTACGAAAGACAATTATATACGTACCATTGTGATACTCTAAATTGTGCGGTAGTCATTTAGAAGCAAGAACTTATCACAACGCGATTACAATAAGTAATAAAGGACGAAAGTCGTATCCGACAATCTATCATGCCAATAGTTATTATATATCTAAACGGGGATTTCCTAAATCGGAATGCCGCAAGGCTATGGGGTTCAGCTCCTGAATATCTGACATGGAAACGGAGCTTCCGTAGTAGTTTGAGCAAGGGAAAGCCTTGTACATGGCGAAGGGAAGTAGTCAATAATTTTAATACAATTAACGGAAGATGTGTGAGACATTAAAACGAAATCCAGAAAGAGTATTAAACAGTCTAATGAAACAAAGTAAAGTTTCAGGTTACAAGTTTGAACGGCTTTACCGTATTCTGTTTAATGAAGAGATGTTCTATGTTGCCTACCAACGCATTTATGCTAAGGCAGGTAATATGACCAAAGGTTCTGACGGTAAAACGGCAGACCAAATGAGCATACTCCGAATTGAACACCTGATAGAGAAGCTCAGAGATGAGAGCTATCAGCCCCATCCATCAAGGAGAACGTACATCCCAAAGAAAAACGGAAAGAAACGTCCGCTGGGAATACCGTCCTTTGATGATAAATTAGTGCAGCAGGTAATTAAAATGATACTTGAAGCCATTTATGAGGAGAGTTTTGAACCCACCTCACACGGTTTCAGACCTCGTAAAAGTTGCCAGACTGCTCTGATAGGCATTCAACGAA
Organism: Dysgonomonas reticulitermitis; assembly: GCF_054601275.1. NCBI lineage: Bacteria > Pseudomonadati > Bacteroidota > Bacteroidia > Bacteroidales > Dysgonomonadaceae > Dysgonomonas > Dysgonomonas reticulitermitis. Next base: position 15,889 of record NZ_BAAHWU010000053.1, read on the forward strand.
CATTTACCGGTACCAAATGGTTCATCGAGGGAGACATCAAGGGCTTCTTCGATAATATAAGCCACGAAGTTCTGATAAATGCTTTGAAAGAAAGGATTGCCGACGAACGGTTTATCCGTTTGATTAGGAAGTTCTTGAATGCGGGGTATGTTGAAGATTGGACGTACAACAAAACGTACAGTGGAACACCTCAAGGTGGAATAATAAGTCCTATATTGGCAAATATCTATCTTGATAAGTTCGATAAGTACATGAGTGAATATATCCAAAACTTCAATACAGGAGGCAGAAGGCGCAAACACCCTCAGACGAGCCGGCTTAACGATAAGAAATACAAGTTAGCCTTAAAACTGAAAACTTTGAATGATGAGAATGCGAAAGCAAAAATTGCAGATGAAATCAGAAGTATAAGTAAGCAACAACTCATGTATCCTCACAGCGACCATATGGATGCGAGTATTAAGAGATTGAAATATATCAGGTATGCGGATGACTTTCTCATCGGCTTGATAGGGAGTAAAGCAGATTGCGCCCAGATAAAAGAAGATATTGCAAATTACATGAGCAATACTCTCAAACTGGAACTTTCGGCAGAAAAAACCTTGATAACCAATGCACAAAGACCAGCCAAATTCTTGGGATACGATATCTACATACACAACTCCAATGTAACCAAGAGGAACAAGCTGGGCTATCTGGTACGCACGTTCAACAACAAAATCATTCTTCACGTCACCACGGAAACGATGAGAAACAAATTAATGGAGTATGGTGCGGTCAAATTTGATTGTCGCACAGGAAAAGAAATTTGGAAGTCAAAAGCTCGTGAATACCTGATGAACGACTCGTTGCTGGATATAATCACCAGGTATAATGCTGAAATACGGGGTCTGTACAACTATTACGCTATTGCAAACAATAGCTCATCACTTAACACTTTCTCCAGTGTTATGGAATACAGCATGTATAAAACATATGCAGGGAAACTCCAATGCTCTGTTAGTAAGGCAATAGACAAGTTTTACAAAAACAAGAAATTTGCAATACCCTACACCACAAGCAAAGGAGAACCGAAGTTGCGGATATTCTATAATGGAGGCTTCAAACGCCAAGAGAAAGCTGATGTGTTATATCAAGACAATCTACCGCAAATCTACACAAGGACAGAGCCGACACTTATCCAAAGGCTCAAAGCGTGTAAATGTGAATTGTGCGGAGCAACTACCAATGAGACAGTCATGTTCCAAGTCAGAACTCTCAAAGAATTGAAAGGGACAAGTGACTGGGAAAACAAAATGCTCAAAAAGCATCGCAAAACATTGGTACTGTGTAAGGATTGCAATGATAAAGCACATCAGAATTAGACTGATATTATTGATGGAAAGCCGTATACGCTGAGAGGTGTACGTACGGTTTGGGGGCGAGTATCCGCAAACCTACCGCTGAAAGGCGGTAAGGCGGTGGATGCTTAGCCTACGCACGGAAGGAAAGATTCCATACTATCAATTAGGCGGAAAAATCCTATATCGGGAAAGTGATATTGAGAAGATGCTTAATGAAAACTATTTCAAAGCGTTTGAATAATTGTTGGCTTTGTCATCTTGTAAACCCCCTCCATAATGAAAGAATAAATAAGACAAGGCTTTTGCCGAAAATACACTTTCAACGAAAGGAAGATTTTCGGCAAAATTCATTTCAGCCTTGACATTTTATTCTGAAATATACCTTTGTTTACAAGAATGATAAAGCCTAATTCAGATTTATTTTCCTTTCATTGCAAAGTCCAGCCATCAACGGCGATAAACCGTAACAGGCGCGTTTCATCAGCCATTTTCTAAATAAATCCGTATTGCGGGAATGAATACGAAAAGCCAAAGCCGTTATCATTTCCAAGTTGTACAAATCCACGCTACCACCGTTTGCGTAATAGTAACAATGGCAAACCTCATCGGTTCTCAAAACGTCGGATTTGAGTATGGACTTAATGTTACTGCTCACTTTGGCTACAAAAACTCCAAACAATCGGGCAATTTCATGTTCGGACATCCAAACCATTCCATTTTCGGCAGTAATATTTACTCCGTTTTCACTGATTGTTATTCCTCCTCGTTTCATACGGCTTGATTATTAGATTGATAAACATTTGCAAAACAATTTTCTACATTTGCCATATCGCGCATTATAGAACTGTCCAATACTTTTGCATAATGCTGCGTCATCTTTGTATTGGAATGTCCCAAAATTTTGGCTACATTTTCCATCGACACATTATTGGCAAGAAAAACCACTGTTGCCGCGGTATGTCGGGCAACGTGTGTGCTGAGTTTCTTCGTAATCCCACATAAATCAGCAATTTCCTTCAAGTAGGCATTCATCTTTTGATTACTCATTACAGGCAGTAGAACATCGTTTTTAATACAGTAGGGATGGTCTTGATATTTTTCAATCAGCCTTTGCGCTACCGACAAAACAGGAATATTGCACATATTTCCGGTTTTCTGTCGATTTTTCCGAATCCATATAGCGCCGTTATTGTCTTTAACCAAATGATTCTGCGTAAGTTGCTGTACATCGACAAAAGCAAGTCCAGTAAAAGTACAAAACACGAATATATCTCTTACTTGTGCTAAACGTGGAATGGTAAACTCTTTATGTATCAAAGTTTCCAATTCTTCCTGTGTCAGAAATTCAATGTTTGTTTCTTCGTGCTTGAATTGGATTCCGTAAAATGGGTCTTTCCTAATCCAGTCGTTTGCCAAAGCAATGCGGATAATCTTTTTCAGGTTTTTAAGATGTTTCAAACTTGAATTGTGCTGACATTTTCTTACAGTTTTCAGGTAAAAATCGAAATCGTTAATAAATTGGCTATTTACATCACTCAAAAGAATATTGTCAGTCCCACTCCTGTATTTTATATATTCCTGTAAATGAGAAAGTGAGGTGTCGAATTTCTCCACCGTTGATTCCGTAAAATCAATACCAATCAGGGCGCGGCATTTCTTGTTATGCTCTTTATACACATCAACCAATGTCTTGCTACTTTCGTCCTTACCGTGATAGCGGTCGCGAATAACATTCGCCGTAACCCGTTTGCCGTCAATTTCTAATTCCCGATGAATTTGATAGAACTTGGCTTTAACCGTTTCGAGATAATGATTCAATTCCCTGTCCGTATGGCTTTTGCCATTGCTGCACTCTTTCGCCTGATTCCACAAGTGAACGGGAATACTGCGCTTAACCATCACTTCCGCACTCTGTCCCTGAACGGTAATCCGCAGGCAGATAGGGGCTTCTCCATTTTTGAGAAGTTTTGATTTTTTCAGGATGTACAACAAACTGAATGTCGATTTTTTTACTCTGTTCATACGCTTAAAAAATTAATAATTTAATGATACAAAATTACTTTTTCAAGCTCACATAAACGTTACGCAAAATACTGCAAATCAGAGAAAAAGAATCAATTTCGTGGGACTTTTTCAGGCTTTGGAAAGTCCCACGATTTAACCCGTGAGAGTTGCCCCAAAACCCTATATTTTTCATAATTCGTAGGAAAAGAAAAAGTCCTGAAAACTTTGATTTTCAGGACTTTGCTGCGATTTGCTTTGACTATCTGCGGTATGGACGGGACTCGAACCCGCGACCCCCTGCGTGACAGGCAGGTATTCTAACCAGCTGAACTACCACACCGTTTTGAGGTTGCATTTTCTCTCAAATGCGATGCAAAGATAGGACAAGGATTTGAATTCTGCAATAGCTTTGAGAAGATTTTTTTAAGGCATTTTGCAAATGGTTGTTTATCAGAGTGGTAAAAATTGAGTTTTTAGAGAATCTTTTATAGAAAAGGAGTTTGGGTAACTTGCCTTAGTTAGAAAAATTAAAAGTTTATCATTTCAATATTAAAATTATAGGAAAATGTATTGATTTTTCAGTAAAATGTTTGAACCATAAAAATGGTTTGAATAGAGGGTTTTGAGTATTTTGTTTGAACCAATGTTTGAACCAGACTTAAACAATTAAGTCATGCGAACTACTGTAAACGTTGTGTGTTACAAGAACAAAAAACTATCAAATGGAGAAAGTCCATTAATGTTAAGAATATGTATGAACCGCAAATCTAAGTACAAAAGTTTAGGTATATCAGTAAATCCTATTTATTGGGACTTTGATAAAAATAAGCCTAGACCGAATTGTCCTAATAAAGATTATATTATAAAAATCATACTAGACAAAGAAGCGGAATATCAAAAACGAATATTAGAGTTAAAAGCAGATGACAAAGAATATACCGCATCTACATTAATAGTACCTAAAATAAAAATACAAATAAAATCGGTGCATGAATTTTATAATCAATTAGTAACCGAATTTGAGCAATCTAATAAAATAGGTAATTCCAGAATATATAAGGATTCTTTGAGGTCTTTAGAAACTTATTATAAAGGCAAACTTGATATACCGTTTTCTCATATAGATATTGACTTTCTAAATGGCTATGAAAAGCATTTAAGACTGAAAAATTGTGCGGAAACGAGTATGAGTGTATTCTTTAGGACTTTGAGAAGCGTATATAATAAAGCTATTGAAGCAAAACAAGTAAAGAAAACTTCATATCCATTTGATGAATACAAAATATCGAAGTTCTGCATTAAAACAGAGAAACGTGCTATATCTAAGGATAATATTAAACAGATAATGGAACTAGACTTGTCGAAAGAATCTGATTATATGCAATTCAGTAAAGAATTATTCGTATTCAGTTATCTATGCAGTGGTATTAATTTTACTGATATGGCGAATTTGACAACAAATAATATTATTGAAGGAAGATTGATTTATATAAGACAAAAGACAGGAAAGAAAATAAATATTCCATTATCTGATGAAGCCAAAAGTATTATAGATAAGTATATGAATAATGACTTCTCAAATGGCTATATATTTCCTATTTTAGATATTAATTTACATAAAACTGAAACACAAAAGTACAATCGAAAGAAGAAAGTTTTACTAAAAGTGAATAGGTCATTAAAAAAGATTGCAGAGATAACAGGAATTAAAGCTAATTTGAGTACATATACTTCCCGCCACAGCTACGCTACGATTTTGAAAAATTCTGGCGTAAATATAGCTTTAATTGGAGAAACATTAGGGCATTCAGATTTAAAGACCACTCAGATATACTTAGACAGCTTTGAAAATAGCCAGATTGATGAAGCAATGAAGAATTTATTATAACTGTTAAAAATACCTCTCTGTATTTATGAGGGGTATTTTGTTTTTTTGTTAAATTGCATCCGCTTTTAATAACCTGAGTTCCGTTTAAGAAAATCAATAAGAAAGTTGGTAAGTAAGAAATAATTTTGTATCTTTATAGTTGATAATCAATAAATTAAACAAATATATGAGCTTACTTACCAACGATAAAATTACG
>NZ_BAAHWU010000054.1:0-21188 GCF_054601275.1 Dysgonomonas reticulitermitis
ATTTTATCGTTGGTAAGTAAGCTCATATATTTGTTTAATTTATTGATTATCAACTATAAAGATACAAAATTATTTCTTACTTACCAACTTTCTTATTGATTTTCTTAAACGGAACTCAGGTTATTAATGTTACGGACCGGATTACGGTATATTTTCTATTCTGGAAGTCACACTTTCCCTATTCAAAAAGAAGGTTTTTGCTTTAACTGATTTAGTTTTAAATTCGATAGGTTTTTCCCATTTAATTGAAGCCTTTGTCGGTTCACTGCCATCTGTCGTATATCTTATTTCAGCGCCCTTAACCGATGAATTAATATAAAGCTTTCTTTCCACAATTTTGATCCCGGGCTGTGGTATCCGGTAATTGACGTCCAAAGCTGATAGACGAGGCATTTCATGTTGCGTAATTTTAGCATTGTATAATGCTATGGCCTCTTTATATAAAGTTTCATCATATGTTTCTCCCCACTTGGGTTGGGTATTCCATGCGCGTTCGATTAGCCCGAACATTTTTGGGAAAAGGTAGTATTCGATCATCTCAAAATTCCGTACAGTTTCGGGAAAGGATCATTTATTCCAGTAATGGCAAGCAGTGTCTGTATACCGTTAAAAACGGAGTGGGGCGTTTCTCCTTTTATGTCGATAGTTCCATTGCTATGATTTACAATTTTAAAAGTATTCTCGAAGCAACCGGGTTCTATTTCATTCGCTCCCATCTCCCAGACTAAAGATAGGGGAGGTGTATTATTATCTTGTGCCTGGCTGATAGAATAGATGGAGATAATAAGCAAGAACAATATTAGAGAAGATCTTTTCATGAAGCAGTAAGATTTTTATGGTTATAATAATAAAATACAATAGACTGTTCTTTCTTGAGGAAGAATCCATTTTATGCTGAATACGTTCTGAAATTATATCGACAATATATTGAAAATCAAATAGATATTTCTATTTTTTATATAATTGCAATTATTTAAACATAAATATAGTTGTTTTCTTAAAAATATAGAGTCGTTTTACTTTTATTGATTGTGTATGTTAGTTTTATCTATAATAGATAATTTGAAAATTAGCGAATTTGAAAATTAGCAGATTAGCAAATGGCGCGAAGCGACAATAACAGTCAACAGTTATCAGTCAACAGTCAACAGTCAACAATGGCGCAAAGCGGCAAAGGCTATAAGCTATCGGCTAACAGCTAAAAAATAGTTGTAGAGGTTTGTTACATTTTAGTTAAATTCTGGTTTGTCATGCTGACGACAGGAAGCATCTTTTGTTTCTCGGGGATCGGGATCCTTCCCTGCGGTCAGGATGACAAAGAGGGTAGCCGCGCGAGCAAGGGGCTAATGGCTAACAGCTAACAGCTAATTTACTGTAGAGGTTTGTTACTTTTTAGTTAAAAAGTTATGAGTAGACGAGATACGAGGTACGAGTTGTTGACTGTTGACTGTCGCACGTCATTGCGAGGGTTCGCCCGAAGCAATCCAGAAAGTAAAAAACGAAATGAGTGTGGAAGATGTTACATTTTAGTTAAAAAGTTACGAGTAGACGAGATACGAGGTACAAGTTGTTGACTGTTGGCTGATGACTGTTGGCTGATGACTGTAGAGGTTTGTTACTTTTTAGTAAAAAAAGCAGGAGTTAAAAAGTTATGAGTTATGAGTTTTAAGTTCTGAGCGCTGACTACTGACTACTGACTACTGTAGAGTTTGTTACTTTTTAGTTAAAATAAGTACAGATTATTATGTATTGTCGCCCGCTCGCGCAGACGTCCCGTCTGTGTGTTGTGAAGCAAACCTTTTGCTCTATCGAGCAAGACACGGACTAGAAGTCCGCGCCAGCAGGGTAAAATAAGTACAGATTATTATGTATTGTCGCATATGTTTTTTCTGGTTTGTCATGCTGACGACAGGAAGCATCTCCTGTCTCTCGGGGATCGGGATCCTTCCCTGCGGTCAGGATGACAAAGAGGGTAGCCGCACGAGCAAGGGGCTAAGGGCTAAAAAATAACTGTAGAAGTTTGTTACATTTTAGTTAAAAAGTTACGAGTAGACGAGATACGAGGTACGAGTTGTTGACTGTTGACTGTCGCACGTCATTGCGAGGGTTCGCCCGAAGCAATCCATTAATAATCAATACTCTGGATTGCTTCACTCCGTTCGCAATGACGAAAAGGCCTTGCTTACTGTTAACTGTTAACTGTTTACTGCTGACTGTTTACTGATAAAGGAGATACGATTTTGATACGTTTGCCTCAATTATTTTTAGCAGAATATTGGAGTTAATTAAAAATTAGCAGACCTTTGCAGTCTGCCGATTCATTCTGTTTTTGCAGTATAAAAAGAAAAAAAATGATAGAAATAGATAAAGTACCGTCACCGTGTTTTGTGATGGAAGAAGAACTACTTAGGAGGAATCTTTCCCTTATAAAATCGGTAAAAGCGAGAGCCGGTGTAAATATTATACTAGCTTTCAAAGCGTTTGCCATGTGGAAATCTTTCCCTATTATTCGGGAATATGTACCTTATTCTACAGCCAGTTCTGTATATGAGGCGCAATTGGCATACGAAGAAATGGGAAGTCTGGCACACACTTTCTCACCCGCTTATACATTTCAGAACTTTCCCCTTTTCATGCGATATAGCAGTCATATCACATTTAACTCCTTGTCTCAATATGAGCGATTTTATCCGGAAACGTTGAAATATAGAAAAAAAGTATCTTGCGGACTGCGGATCAATCCGGAATATTCGGTCGTAGAGACGGATTTGTATAACCCTGCTACTCCCGGTTCACGTTTGGGTATTTCGGCAGATCAATTGGGAGAGAAGCTGCCTGATGGAGTTGAAGGATTGCATTTCCATACACTTTGTGAATCTTCTTCATACGATCTGGAAAAAACACTGGAAGTGATAGAGCAAAAGTTTGGTCATCTTTTGCCCCAAGTAAAGTGGTTTAATATGGGGGGAGGGCATTTGATGACTCGTAGCGATTATGATATAGAGCACCTGGTCGGTTTATTACAAAACTTTAAGGCCAAGTACCCTAATCTGGAGATAATAATGGAGCCGGGAAGCGCATTTGCCTGGGATACCGGCGTGTTGGTCTCTTCTGTGGTTGATATTGTCGAAAATCGTGGAATAAAAACAGCAATACTGGATGTCTCTTTTGCTTGCCATATGCCCGATTGTTTGGAAATGCCATATAAACCCCGTATACGGGGAGCTTATTTTGATCCGGTAGAAGGCTTACCTACCTACCGGATGGGAGGAAGCAGCTGTTTGAGTGGCGATTTTATCGGTGAATGGTCTTTCGATAAACCTTTATCAATAGGAGATAAAATTATATTCGAAGACATGATACATTATACTATTGTAAAGACTACTATGTTTAACGGTATATCGCATCCTGCTATCGCTCTATGGAATAAATATAACCAGCTGGAGGTTTATAAAGAATTCAGCTACGAAGATTACAAAGATCGTATGAGTTGAATGTTAAAACTTAACAGGTAAACAATAAGGCTTTCGTTCCGGCGTTTCTTATATAGAACTAATTATAAAGGGAATCGCCTATGAAAAAAGACTTTACACAGAAGAAGTGTCAAGAGGAGAAGGTTGTCGTACCTTCTAAAAGAACAATTGATTATTTAAAGCAATTTGCCCGTTCTTATTATGTGGAGAATGCTCTTCCAAACAAATTGAATGGGTTCTGTCTGAATTAATTTAAATTGGTTATTGGGTTATACCCATAGAAATAAATAAAGCAGTTCATTAGGAACTGCTCTATCTGTTTTATTTGGCCAATTGTTTTATAACGGTCATTACTTCACCACCTATATCTTCGGCTTCTTTCATTGTATGAGCCTCCGAATAAACACGGATGATAGGTTCTGTATTCGATTTACGAAGGTGTACCCATTTGTCGGGGAAATCTATTTTTACACCATCTATATCAGTTATATCGTATTGACTATATTTTTCCTTTACGGCGCTAAGAATAGCATCAACATCTATGTTAGGTGTTAATTCTACTTTTTGCTTAGCAATAAAATACTGAGGATATGAAGCCCGTATCTCACTTACCTTTTTTCTTTCAAAAGCTAAATGGGAAAGGAATAAGGCAATACCGACCAAAGCATCGCGGCCATAATGGCTGGCCGGATAGATGATGCCCCCGTTACCTTCTCCGCCTATAACAGCGCCTACGGCTTTCATCTTTGTTGTCACATTAACCTCTCCGACAGCCGATGCATAATATTCGCATCCGTATTTGCGGGTTATATCGCGTAAGGCGCGACTCGAACTCAAGTTAGAAACCGTATTGCCCGGGGTATGTTTCAGTATATAGTCGGCAACAGCTACAAGAGTATATTCTTCTCCGAACATTTCTCCGTTTTCACAGATGATAGCCAAACGGTCGACATCCGGGTCTACTACAAAACCGACATTAGCTGTCGTGGTTTTCATCATTGTAGAGATATCTAGCAAATGTTCGGGAAGTGGTTCCGGATTGTGAGGAAATTCTCCGTTAGGAGTGCAATAAAGTTCATTGATTTTGTTTACACCCAAAGCTTTCAATAACTTAGGTATAACAATTCCTCCCACAGAGTTTACACAATCGATAGATACTTCAAAATCGGCGGCTTTTATGGCATCTACATCTACCAGAGAGAGATCAAGAACAGCTTGTATATGAGCATCTGTATAATCTTTTTCAGAAACTTTTCCTATATGATCTACATGTGCAAAGTTGAATTTCTCGGACTCTGCTATCTGCAATACAATCTCTCCTTCTTTTGCATTCAGAAACTCTCCATTCTCGTTGAGTAGCTTCAAGGCATTCCACTGTTTTGGGTTGTGGCTTGCTGTAAGTATGATGCCTCCACAAGCTTGTTCCATAGTAACGGCTAATTCGGTAGTAGGAGTGGTCGCCAAGCCAATATTGACCACATCAAACCCCATTCCCATAAGGGTGCCAATGACTACTTGTTCCATCATTTTACCGGAAATACGCGCATCACGTCCTACTACAATAGCGTTTGATCCGTTTTTTACTGTTTCTCTGATAAAGGTTGCATAGGCCGATACAAATTTTACTGTATCCAAGGGGTTTAACCCTTCTCCAATCTTCCCTCCAATAGTCCCTCTAATACCTGATATTGATTTAATTAAGGCCATTTATTTGTATTTTTAGTTTATTTTGCATATTTCAGACGTCCGTAAAATATTGGCTCATAGTTGCTGTATTGTTGATAGTATGAGCCATTTGCAAATGGGATTAGCAAGCTGACTTCCGCTTTATCTCCAAGATTAAAATCGAGAGGACGCGCGCAACCGGGAGACAGAAACATATACATGTAGTAGCTTCCAAGACTACTATAATCTGCCGAAATATATGATCCTGAATTTCCATATGTGAAATTCATAGCTGCAAATTCATCATAATTTGGTTTGTCGTTAGAGTATACAGAATCCGGTGCTGACATCAAAAAACGTGTATCATAATATCGCATATACACCATATCTCCCTTTTTTATCTTGTCTGTGTTTCCTGAGTCTATAACATGGATATATATCCCGGTACTAGGATCTTTAAAATATTGTTTATCGCCAAAAACGCGGCTGGCAGGATATTCGTCAATTATATTAAAGCCTTGTTCTTTAATGTATTGCTTAATTGCATTTTCTTCTTTTTCTAACTTGTCAGCATACGAATCTTTACTGCAAGCAGCGAATATGATAGCTAAACCCATAAAGGCAGATATAACGCCTATAATTTTTCTCATTATTCTTAATTGTTTAGTATTTTGTTATTCTTCTTTAGTAATTCTGAAAATTCAGGCATCGCCAAGCCTTTTTCAAATATGGCTATAGCTTCTTCCATTGTACCGTAAAATTCACCACCGGCTGCATTTAAATGCCCTCCGCCATTATAGCATTGTGATGCGAATTTATTACTGGGGAAACTCCCTTGTGAACGAAACGAAATTTTTATAAAATCATTGTCCTCTCGAATAAAAACAGCAAAAATAATTCCCTTTATATTCAACGGGAGGTTTGCAAAGCCCTCGGTGTCACCCTTTTTTACATTATATTTACTTTGTTCCTCATTAGTGAGCCAGACCAGCGCTGCATTGTATTCGTGATATATCTTCATCTTTTCAGACAATGTATATCCCAACATCCGGTATCGGTCTTCTGTATAGTTGTGGTATACATTCGAATATATCTGATCTTTGTTTATTCCCTTTTTAAGCAGTTCTCCTATGATATAATATATTTCGATGTTGTTCGAATTATAAGTAAATCCGCCGGTGTCGGTCATCATACCTGTATACAGTGCAGTGGCAGTTTCGTAACTCATTATTTCGAAATCACCCATACGGCATATCAGACGGAAAATTAATTCACTTGTCGATGAGATTTCAGGATGAGAAATTGTTACATCGCAAAAATCGGATGGGTCCGGATGATGATCTACCAATATCTTTTTCCCTTTGGCGGTTTCAACCAGTGTTCCTAAGTGTAAAGCCCGCTTCGGAATATTGAAGTCAAGACAAAATATTAACTCAGCCTCATCAATTAGTTTTTGAGCAAATTCGGGATGTCTTTCATAATTCAGGATGTTTTTAGAACCCGGTATCCATTTCAGAAAATCAGGGAACGAATTGGGTACGATTATATTTACATCATTGCCTAATCCCATTAAGTAATGATATAAGCCTAAGGACGAACCTATGGCATCTCCATCAGGGGAAACATGAGTTATAATTACAATTTTATCATACTTGTCGAGTAGTTCTTCTACTTCCGTTATTTTTTGGCTTGCTATTATTTTAGATATCATTTATTTTACTTACCCTGTTTTTAATGCTGACGTATGCAGCGACAAAAATACTAAAATTTCAAACTATATGCACCATTTTCAACTACATCATGACAAGGAATATCTAATTTTTGACATTCTTTAGATATTCTTTTTCTTGTATTAGCTGATAAAGATCCGTCTATAATAACGTTTTTAATAGTCAAATGTTGATTTAAGTTATACAAAGATAAGCTATTATCCTTTGTCAGGATCAGATGACTTATATTTAGTTTTATATCTGAATCTTTATTATACCATAGGTTGGCGGATAGAATAAGTATTTTTTTATCATTGAAGGTAATCGCTTTATATTTATCAATATCTTCGGATTTAACAATTTCTTTGTAATATTTTACTTCAGAGGTTTGTCTCCGATTATATACAATCAGGTCATCTGGTTTCTCGTTCAGATTCATGTAAATATGAGATACGAATAGTAACAGTATAAAAATTAATGAAATTGGTAACGCCTTTGTTTTTTTATAAATCATAAAAATCAGAATACTAACAATAATTGTGAATATTAAGGTCAGATCGGAAAGAGATATTTTTACATTTTCTATCAAGGCAAAGGGCAGATTCTCGAAAAAACGGATAATAGAAGTCATCGTATGGACCAGTATTTGCAAAGCCTTGACCGGCAGATAGAAGAGATAGTCGCTCCAACCGGGTATAATCATACTTAGTATTTTGGCTAAAATGACGCCTCCAACGGAATAGGTTATAAATGTAACTAACGGGACAATAAGGAGATTAGTAATGAAAAAATAAGTAGGGAACGTGCCGAAATAATACAGGCAGATGGGAAATGTCGCTAATTGTGCCACAAGGGATAAAGTAAACATCTGCCAAATATATTTTATATACTTGTTTTCTGTTTTTAATAATGGGAGTGTTTTTGGATGTAGATAAAGTATTGCCAGAACAGAAATAAAACTCAGTTGAAATCCGATATCAAACAAGGAAAACGGGCTTATCAGCAACATAAAGAATGCAGCTATAAATAAGGCATGCATGGAATAGCTCCTTTTCCCGCATATTTCCGCCATACAAAAGACTGTGAGCATACCACTGGCTCTTAGTACCGATGGAGGCAAGCCTGTTATGAAGGCATAAGACCAAAGTAGTATAAGAATTATGACAGGCTTTAGCCGGTAATACCTGGAGCTTTTGCGAATGAAGCCAAGCAAAAAGCTTATCATCAAGTAGATAATTCCCACGTGTAATCCACTGACGGAAAGCACATGCACTGTTCCGGTAGTTCTGAATCCCTGTTTCAGTTCATCAGTCAGTTCGTCCTGATAACCTAAAGTAAGCGCTGAGAGTATTGTATATTCAGTTTCGTTGAATCCCAATGATTTGTAAAAATTCATAATGTGTTGCCGGCACCGTAGGGCTTTGTACTTAAGTGAGGAAGAAGTATTGCCTGTTGCTTTCCACGAACCGGAAGTTACATAGGCAGAACCCGAAAATCCTTGATTATACATGTAACGGACATAATCGAAATCATCGGGATTTCCCATATTCCGGAATGGTTGTATTTTGGCTTGAAATATAAATTCCTCACCCGGCTGTAATTTGTCTTTGTATAAAGTATCCCGCTGAAAATAGCACACTATTTGTTTCTCCTCTTGTGGAAGGTAAACACGGTAAGCAATGCTTCGCGGCTTTTCTTGCGGAGTATCGGAAACTACTCCAAGATATATTTTTGTGTCTTCTGTAAATGTATATTCAGATTTACCTTGTTTAATAAATGTCGTTGCCATACTTATTCCCGATATGCAGAGGATAACCCCTGCGCCGAAAAGCCAACGCCAGTTGAACTGTTTGTCTTTAGGTATCAGATATGAAATAAGCATAGCTATTGTCCCTGTCAGTAGGAGAGCTATGCTTAAATATTGTAATTTAAAGAAATATTGCAATAAAATTCCAGCTATAAGTGGAATAAGCAGGAATAAAAATGGTACTTTGGATAACGGATTTTTCATTCCATATAGTTCCGTTTACACGATACTTTTCAGTTTATGTATCATTTCTGCCGGATTAGGGTCTGCAAACACGGCATTGCCTGCTACCAGGACATCTGCTCCGGCATCGATCAATTGTTTTCCTGTTTCAAGATTAACGCCCCCATCTACTTCTATAAGCGTGTTCAGGTTGCGTTTTAATATCATTTCTTTCAGCTTTGAAACTTTAGTAAGGGAATGCTCAATAAATTTTTGCCCTCCAAATCCCGGGTTGACGGACATCAGCAGTACCATATCCACATCTTGCAGGATATCTTCCAACAACGATACCGGAGTGTGCGGATTAAGTGTTACCCCTGCTTTCATGCCTGCGTCGTGTATTGCGGCGACGGTGCGGTGTAAGTGTACGCAGGCCTCATAATGGACATTCATCATATATGCACCTGCATCTTTAACCTGAGAGATGTATTTATCCGGATTGACAATCATCAGATGTACATCCAGTGGCTTTTTAGCCATTTTGCTTATCTGTTTTATTATCGGAAATCCAAAAGATATATTGGGGACGAAACTTCCGTCCATAACATCGCAATGAAACCAGTCGGCTTCGCTATTATTTACCATCTCTATATCTCTCTTAAGATTTAAGAAATCGGCAGATAGTAATGATGGCGCTATTTTATGTCGCATTGTCGTTCTATTTTGATTTTATATGCGTAAAAGTACTAAAAGGGAAAGGTTTAAAAAAATTTTTTTGCCATCTTTGTAGAGCTACAAATACTCAAAAATGGATAAAATTGAGAACCAATGGCTAAAAAAGACAGTTTGTTTAAAGGTTTTACGCCGGATACATTCCGGTTTTTTAATGATCTGAAAGAAAATAACTATAAAGAATGGTTCGATGCGCATAAACATATATATGAGAAGGAGTTATTAGAACCATTGAAAGCCCTGGTTACTACACTATCACCTGTTATGTATAATATAGATCCGGCTTTTGAGTTGCGCCCTCATCGCTGTTTGTCCAGAATTTACCGTGACATCCGTTTTTCGAAGAATAAAGATCCATATAAAAATTTCATGTGGTTGGCTTTTCAGATCCCGGTGACGAATGAAGTATGGAAAGATTACCCCGGATACTTTTTGGAGATAAATGGAGAAGAGTATACGCTAGGATTGGGGCTTTTTCAACCTAAAAAGAAGGTGATGGATACCTATAGGGACGAAATAGCATTCGATGCCGAAGAATTTCAAAGAGTTACACAAGAGACCGTTTTAAACAGAGGTTATATTGTTAATGGGGAAGAATATAAACGTCCCATACCGAATGAATTACCTGACTATTTTCAGCAATGGATACATCGCAAAGGTGTTTGGGTAAGTAAAACAAGGCCGGTAGGCGACGAATTATTTTCCACCGGTTTTGCCGATATAATGAAAGAAGATTTTACGGCTATGGAATGGTTGTATAACTTCTTAAAAGAATGTGCTATAAACTAATGGATGTAGTGGCGAAGGCTAATAATACAGTTGCTATTATTTCTGCCGGATGGGATCCGGGAACCGATTCTATCGTTCGTTCTATGATGGAGTTTATGACTCCCCGGGGGGTGACTTATACCGCTCAGGTACTTGTTGCGTCTGCACGCGCTACATTGAAGCAAAGGCTTGGGGCATACGATGATAGAGATTCCTGTGATAGATTCTATCTACGGTGAGAAGGAAGCTTTGATTAAAAAGTTGGTATGATCTTAATCTGCCAGCTTATCCCTAAATAAGATTTGTTGAAATAAAAAGAGGAAATTGTTTTGATTATACAACTTCCTCTTTTACTTTTAATATTGTAAGCCTTTATGCGTCAATTTTTGCATAAGTAGCGTTTTCTTCGATGAATTCGCGGCGAGGGGCAACATCTTCACCCATTAGCATCGAGAAAATGTGATCTGCTTCAGCTGCATTTTCTATTGTTACCTGACGCAATGTGCGGTGTTCCGGGTTCATTGTTGTGTCCCACAATTGAGTAGCATTCATTTCTCCAAGACCTTTATAGCGTTGTGTATGAATTGCATTCTCGTCTCCATCAGCATATTTTTCTATAAATGTGCGACGTTGCCTGTCATCCCAACAATACTCTTCTGCTTTACCCTTGCGGCATAAGTAGAGGGGAGGGGTAGCGATGTATACGTATCCTTTTTCCAATAAAGCCTTCATATGGCGGAAGAAGAATGTGAGTATCAATGTGGCGATATGGCTACCGTCCACGTCGGCATCGGTCATAATGACTACTTTCTGGTAACGGAGTTTTGCCAGATTCAGCTCTTTAGAGTCTTCATCCGTTCCTATGGTTACACCAAGTGCCGTATATATATTCTTTATTTCATCGCTTTCTAAAACTTTATGAGGCATCGCTTTTTCCACATTCAGAATTTTACCTCTTAATGGAAGAATTGCCTGAAATCCGCGGTCACGTCCTTGTTTGGCTGTACCACCCGCCGAGTCTCCTTCGACAAGGAATATCTCACATATCTGAGCGTCTTTACTCGAACAGTCTGCCAATTTGCCGGGGAGGCCACCACCCGTAAGAGGTGATTTACGTTGTACCATTTCGCGGGCTTTACGCGCTGCTGCACGTGCTGTTGCGGCAAGGATAACTTTTTCTACGATTATTCTGGCTTCTTTAGGGTGTTCCTCCAGATAATAACCCAAAGCTTCGCCTACGGCTTGGTCGACAGAACCCATCACTTCATTGTTTCCAAGCTTGGTTTTTGTCTGGCCTTCAAACTGAGGTTCTGCCACCTTAATTGATACAACAGCAGTAAGCCCTTCACGGAAGTCGTCTCCGCTGATCTCTACTTTTACTTTTTCCAACATTTTTGTGTCTTCCGCATATTTTTTCAATGTGCGAGATAGACCGCGCCGAAAACCGGTAAGGTGAGTACCACCTTCTATTGTATGAATATTATTTACGTATGAATAAACATTTTCGTTGTAAGAAGTATTGTAGGTCATCGCAACTTCTACAGGTACCCCTTGCTTTTCGGTAATAATGTGTATGACATCTTCTATTAGAGCTTCTTTAGATGCATCTATATAACGGACAAACTCTTCAAGTCCTTTTTCTGAAAAGAATGTATCTGATTTGTAAGTTCCATCTTCTTTTTGGTGGCGTTTGTCCGTAAGAGAAAGGCGTACTCCTGCATTCAGGAACGCCAGCTCGCGCAGACGTGATGCCAGTGTATCATATTTATACTCCGTAACAATAAATATTGAATCATCCGGTTTGAATGTGATAATAGTTCCTGTATCGCCCGTTTCCCCTATTTTTTCGACGCCGGTTAACGGTTTCCCGCAAGAATATTCCTGAGCATAAACAGATCCTTGCTTGTGTACTTCGGCTTTCAAATGGATCGATAGTGCATTCACGCATGATACACCTACTCCATGTAAACCTCCAGATACCTTATATGTACCTTTATCAAATTTTCCCCCGGCGTGTAGTATCGTAAGAACAACTTCAAGGGCCGATTTTTTCTCTTTTTCCATTATGTCTACAGGGATACCGCGCCCGTTATCCTGGACAATTATGGAATTATCTTCGTTTATAGTTACTTTTATGTCATTACAGTAGCCGGCTAAAGCTTCATCTATCGAGTTATCTACAACTTCATATACCAAATGATGTAAACCTTTTTCGCCTATGTCTCCAATGTACATTGCCGGTCTTTTCCTTACGGCTTCCAATCCCTCAAGTACTTGGATATTTTGGGCGGAATAAGATTCACTCGCCATTTTTTGTTTTTCTGTCATATTTGTATTTCGTTATTAATGAGGAAAATATCCCCTAGCATTTTTGTGTAATAAAACCTAGCAAATATAGTGAAATTTATCCATATAAGCAACTATTGCAGCTATGTCTATCCTGTATATTTCATTTTTTTATTATCTGGAATAATTGTATAAAAAACATTCCTAATAATTGATTCCTTTGAATTCTTTTTATTTTCTTTGAACCGATAATGCTAAATCAAGATGCAATGAAGAAACATATTTTATTTTTTATTCTGATTTTCTCCTTATTTTCTTTTATCGGTTGCTCCAAAGATGACGATGATAATAAAAAAGAAAAAGAGGAAACACTTGATATTTCCGTATCACAATTACATTTTACAGCAGAGGGAGGGATTCAGACTTTCGATATTAAAACCAATAGCCGGTGGACAATTATTCCTAAAGAGGTGGATTCGGAAATTAAGATAAATCCTTTGACAGGAACTGGGGATGCCAAGATTACCATAGAAGTTGCAGAGAATGTAAAAGAAGTTGAACTTCTTACATCGTTGACGATAAAGACGTCGACCAAATCCGATATAATAAATATTAAAAGAGATGCAGCGCTTGTTCCTACCGAAGGGAATTTCTATCCTTTAGTAACTATTAATACCGAAGGGGGGAACCCCATCAATTCTAAAGACTATTATGTAAATGCAACTATTACGATCGAACAGCGAAATGAGAAAGGAATCGTTATTAAAAAGTTGCTGGATGCGGCAAAAACAGAAATGAAAGGTCGAGGTAACAGTACTTGGGGAATGGCAAAGAAGCCTTATCGTCTCAAACTGGATAAATCGACAACGATATTGGATATGCCTAAGAATAAGCATTGGGTACTATTAGCTAATTATTCGGATAAGACGTTGATGCGCAACGAGCTGTCTTTCGAGGTGAGTCGCCGTATGGGATTTGCCTATACTCCTCGTATGAAGTATGTAGATGTTGTTCTGAACGGAGACTCTATTGGGAATTACCTGCTTGGCGAGCATATAAGAATAGGTGAGGACAGAGTGAATATTCCTGAATTAGGAACAGCAGATGTCGATATAAGCGGAGGGTACTTGTTGGAAGTCGATGAGAGAAAAGGTGAACCTGAATGGTTCGAAACAACCGAAGCCAAAATGATATTCTGTATAAACACTCCGGAGAATATTCCTGCAAATCAGAAAGAGTATATATCAGCATGTGTGCAAAAAGTAGAGGATGTTTTATATGCCAAGGACGGAGTTAATCCTGTGACCGAATTGCCAAAATATTTAGATCTTACATCTTTTATAGATTACTATTTATTGAACGAGTTGTCGAAAAATGTAGATGGAAACTTACGTCTGAGTACATTCGTTTACAAAAACAGAGGTGATGCCAAAATATATTTTGGTCCCGTATGGGATTATGATATTGCTTTCGGTAATGCGGATTACGATGACGGTGAAAAAACGGCAGGGTGGCTTGCGCGGAAAGCCGTCTGGTATCAACAATTCTTTAAATACCCTGAGTTTGATAAAATGGTGAAAGACAGGTGGATAAAACTTCGTCAAGGAAACCTTAGCGATTTAAATTCATTTATAGACATTCTGTCTGAAAAGATGATTATGTCGCAAAGGCGGAATTTTGTACGTTGGCCTATTTTAAATGTACAGGTTTGGCCAAATCCTGTTGTCACCGGTAGCTATAACGGTGAAGTGAATTATTTGAAAAACTGGCTAAGAGACAGGCTGGCATGGATGGATCAACAATTGAAATGATTCTTGTCATTGGAATAAAAGATCACCATCTTCTTTTTACTTTGTTTATCAGTTTTTTTAGTTTCAGAAGGTATTTATATTCCCTGTATTTCTTGTCGGAAATGAAACCGTATTTATGCTGTATCTTGTAATAGTCTTCATAAAAATCGAAGTAGGAAGACGATATACCTCCTAAACGGAAGTTAGAAATGACCACATCTACTTCTTCAAGTTTCACACCCTTGCTTACACACCGGCAAATAAAATCGTAATCTGCCAATATTTTCACTGAAAGATCGAAAGCTCCATGTTTCTCGTACACTTGCTTTGCTACAAAAAAAGTGGAGTGGGGCAATACGCTTTCAGAGATGAAAGAAGCTCCCCGGCGTTGTACATTAAATATTTTGCCGTCCTTCCATACACGCTCAATACCGTATATCATCGAGTTCGTCTTGTCTGTTTTACCATCTGTATACTTAGTCCATACTGCTTCTAAGGCATTGTCTTCGTACCAGTCATCAGAATTAGTGATTCCGATCAATTCTCCCCGGGCGTAAGATATACCTTTGTTCATGGCATCGTATACACCTTTGTCGGGTTCACTGACAATTCTGACCGTAACACCTTTTGCTTCAAAAGCAGGGATATAGCTTTCTATTTTTTCTATTGTTTTGTCCTTCGAAACTCCATCAATGATTATGTATTCAAAATCTGAAAAAGTCTGCCTGAGCAGCGCCCCTATTGTTCCGTCTAATGTGTTTTCGGAATTGTAAGTCGGTGTTATAACAGTTATTTTTGGCATAAATATTTATTTATTTTGGCAAAGATACGTTGTTTTTACAGAATCTGTCGGTGTGCTGCTATTTTTCTGTGAGAATGTGCTTTAACTTTGGGAAAACAGAAAGGCGAAGATAATTCTCCGCCCTTCGCTTATTTTCTGTTTTTATTTAAACGGTCAGATCCACTACCTCTGCGTCAGGAGCATTCTTTTTTACAGAAGCAATACCGTTGTCTCTGGCAGCTACGCTTTCATACATCTCGCTAGTTCCGATTACTTGCCCGTTCGATGCTTTCAGGTTAAAGTATGGTTTACCATTCTTAGCCTCCAATTTTTCGTAGCGAGCGTCTATCTGGCTGTTTTTCCTAACGGATTCAATTCCGTTTTTGCAGTTTTCTTTTGTTGTGTAGCCTTCACTAGTAAGGATTACCTGTCCGTTACTTGCTTTAAGATCGAATTGAAATTCGTTGTTCTTTCTTTTTTTAATTTCAAATTTTCCCGTTTTGTTTGTTTTGTTTTAAGTAGTTCGTATTTAGATTAAACACATCTCGTTACTAAAATGTTTATCTGAAATTATATAATATTTACTTATATAAGAGGAATATACATAGTTGTTTATCCATGTTGGGCAATTGTTTTTGCCATTGCTTTACCGGTAAGGTTTTTATATACTCATCTTCACAGGTTATATTCATCGCGATACAGAGCTTAGTAGCCGGGGCACAGTGTTTTAATATGTCTTCTGCGAGTTTCAGATTGCGATAGGGAGTCTCTATAAATATCTGTGTCTGATGTTCGTGATGTATATAATGTTCCATCTGTTTGATTTTTTTTATTCTTTCGGAACCATCTACCGGTAAATAGCCTTGGAAAGCAAAACTTTGCCCGTTGAATCCCGAAGCCATCAATGATAACAAAATAGATGAGGGGCCAACGAGCGGGACTATTTTATAGTTTTTACGTTGAGCAATAGCAACAACATCACTTCCGGGATCGGCAACAGCAGGGCAACCTGCTTCTGAAATAATACCTATATGAAACCCGTTAGTGATAGGATTTAGATAACTTTCTATTTGTTCGGGTTTGGTGTGTTTGTTTAGTTCGTAAAATGTAAGATCATCGATATTTATGGAACTGTCTACTTTTTTCAGGAAACGGCGTGCGGAACGGATATTTTCTACAATAAAATATTTTATCTCCAGGATAATCTCTTTGTTATGCGGCGGAAGAACACTTTCGATACTGGTTTCGCCCAGAGTGACAGGTATGAGGTATAGTAATGGTTGCATATTCTAATCTTTTCTTTTGTATAAATAATAAACCTGATGGTCGTTTGCCGGATATGAATCGACGATTGCATAATTTTCGTTCAGAGCCGGCAGCTTGTGAAAATAGCTGTAATTCATTGCTCCTTCGGCCAGAATAACGAATTGTACTTCTCTGTTCTCTATATACTTGGTCTGTTCGTCTCTCATTTGACGATATGAGTCGTATGGCAAATTGGGCGATACAAAGTATCTGACTGCAGGCGTTATGTTTGCAACGGTGAAAACAGCGTTTCCCTCGTCTAATCCGAGGTTTAACAGTGTGGGGGCTTGCTCTTTTTTTACTATTTCTCCGAATTGAAAAGCGACCCCTGTTGGCTTTTCCGACCTTATAAGTTCGCTTATTTGCATTCCGAAGAAGTCCCGTTGTTTTACTCCTAAAGCCAATATTAGTATAAATAATATAGCGTAAGCTGTCTTGGTAGCGGGGATTCTGATGAAACGGCATAAGGCAATACAGCCCGGTAAGGCATAAACGTAATATGGAATGGAATAGTAATAGACATATTTGGGTGAACTGAATATCGCTGCAAATAAAATAAAGAAAGACAGAATCAGCCCTGTACGTCCCCATTTATTCCCAATGTACCGGATGGGAAAATAGATGGCTCCCACAAGTATAATTAAGAATTCGAAAGTCTCGAAGCGAATCCACATGTAGAAGCGGACAGCAATGTTTTCCATCGTTTGGCCGAGGCTTCCTATCACAGCATAATTTTTATTCAATACGATATATATATTCCAGGCTTCGGATAGGGCGCCGTTTGCCATAAAATAGATACAAATTGGAAGTGTAATGATTAAGACACCGGCAATGTATGCGATAACATTTTGAACTAAATTCCTGTATTCTTTCTTTAATGCCAGACTGACAAAAACAGCTAATAGGGGAAAAAACCAGAAAATAACTAAATTTATTTTTATAAGCAATGCTATGGCGCTCATCAGTCCGTGTATCAGCATATGCTTTGGCTTGTGAACCGAAGTGTCGTCTTTGAAGTATCTGATAAAGAAATAAAGGCTGACTACCTGTGCAATAGCGATAAATTCTTCTGCCGAGCCACCTTGTGATGTGTGGGACAGCATCAACACCGGAAAGATCAGTGCCACAATGAATGCGTATATTTTGTCTATATATAATCTTGCAGTGAAATATCCAAAGAGAATCATAATAGTCCAGCTGACAGACTCTATAAGATACATTCCAAAGAATGATGAATCTGATATAAAAGCTCCGACGGCGTAAATAAAGAAAATAAGAGGGCCTTTATGATCGAATGCTTCTGTGTAAGGTACTTTTCCTGCATTTATCATCTTCCCGATGTTGAAATAAAGATTTATATCCGACCACTCGTTTATCGGATACAGAGGAGACATCTTGGAGCAAAAGAATATAAGCAGGAAAGCATAAATAAACAGCACGATAAGAATATTCTTTTCTTGCGCTATTGTTTTCTTTATCATAAGCTTGTTGTTCATTACTGCCCAAAATTATGAAAAATAATGATGATTTGATTAACTTTGCGTTCCTAAAACGATATAAATGAATCTTCCTGTCGATTTTGTCACATATACTAAGCCTCTGCTGGGCGAACAGTGGACTAGCTTTGTTGAGGCTTTGGATGGCGAATCGCCCACAAGTATACGTATAAATAAATCTAAAATTACGTCCGGTAAATCATTAACTCAGGTTCCTTGGTGTGATAGTGGATTTTATTTAGATAAAAGACCTCAATTTACATTCGACCCTTTATTTCACGCCGGAAGTTATTATGTGCAGGAAGCTTCCTCCATGTTTATAGCACAGGTTTTGAAACAATACGCTTCTCCGTCGATGAGTGTGTTAGACCTTTGCGCTGCTCCCGGAGGAAAGTCGACATTAATAGCTGATTTTTTAGATGAGCATAGTTTATTGGTATCTAATGAAGTGATACGTTCGCGTGCAAATATTCTATCTGAAAATATCACCAAGTGGGGTAATCCTAATACGGTAGTCACGAATAATGATCCGTCCCGGATTGGCAAATTAAAAGGATTTTTTGATATTGTGCTTGTGGATGCACCGTGTTCGGGCGAAGGCATGTTTCGGAAAGATGAAGGAGCTGTCGCTGAATGGTCTTTAGAGAATGTGAAGTTGTGCAAAGAGCGCCAGCAGCGAATATTGGCTGATATATGGGCGGCTCTGAAAAGTGACGGAGTGTTGATATACAGCACATGCACTTATAATCTCGAAGAAAACGAACTGAATGTTCGATGGATACGCGATGAATTGAATGCCGATATCTTATCGGTAGATGTATCAGAGGGGTGGGGTATAAGTCCTTCATTTGTGGAAGATGTTACTGCGTATAGGTTTTTTCCACACAAGACAAATGGAGAAGGATTTTTTTGTGCAGTGCTAAGGAAAAAAGGAGATGAGGAAAATAGTGTGAGTAAAATAAAAGAGAAGGATAATAGAAGTAAAATAAGTCTGGAGACAGCGTATAAAAATCTGATATTAAATTCTGACCGATTTACCTTTTATCCTCGGAATGATAAATGGTTTGCTTTCCCGTCCTGTCTTTATAGCCAATTACAAATTATAAGGTCAGAACTGAATCTTGTGTCGGAAGGTATTTGTTTAGGCGAATTTAAGGGGAAGGATTTTGTCCCCGACCAATCGCTGGCTTTGAGTAACTTTCTTAATAAAGATGCTTTTGTTACATTTGATTTAGATTGGAAAACGACAATATCATATCTTCGTAAAGAGGCTTTAGTTTTCACCGATCAACCCAAAGGATATATATTACTTACTTATCAGAATATACCATTGGGCTTTGTGAAAAATATCGGTAACAGAGCTAACAACTTGTATCCTCAAGAATGGAGAATCCGGTCAGCATATGTTCCGGATACAGTTGAAGCCATAATATAAAACAGACAGATATAAGTTACTAAAAAATGTAACAGAGAAACAGGAACTTCTAACTAATTTTTATATTTGTATCCAGTATCAAAATTTATAAATAAGATGACATTAAAAAATGTAATTACTGCCGGTATAATACTTCCCTTATTCGCTTTTTCTTGTGGTAAAACACCTCAGAAAACAGCATCTGTGGAATCGTATCAAAAAGTATCGCCTGATTTCAACCCGGATAGTGCATATGCCTATGTAGATAAGCAGGTTTCGTTTGGTCCGCGTGTGCCGAATACACCGGAACATGTGGCGTGTGGAGATTATTTAACCTCTTCGTTGAAGCGTTTTGGTGCGGAAGTTCAAGAGCAAAAAATGACTGTAACTACATATAATGGAATAAAGCTTAATGCCCGCAATATCATCGGTTCTTATGGGACAGATAAGAAGACTCGAGTACTGCTGTTCGCACATTGGGATACCCGTCCATATTCAGATCAAGACCAGGACCCGGCTAATCATCATAAACCTTTGCTCGGAGCTAATGACGGAGCTAGTGGTGTCGGCGTTTTACTTGAAGTGGCGCGAGTGTTGCAAACTCAATCGCCCAATATAGGGGTGGATATTATCTTTTTCGATGCCGAAGACTACGGGCCTCCTGCTTTTGATAGATCAGAACCTGCTGGTGATTGGTGGTGCTTAGGGACTCAGTATTGGGCAAAGAATCCGCATGTGCCTAATTACAAAGCTAAGTATGGTATTTTATTAGACATGGTGGGCGCACCTGACGCTGTTTTTGCAAAAGAGTATACGTCTAAACAATTTGCGAATGATGTTGTAGAAAAGGTTTGGAGTACGGCTAGTCGTCTGAATTATAGTAATTACTTTGTAGGAAGAGACGGAGGCGGGGTAACTGATGACCACACTTATGTAAATCAGTTGAGAAAGATCCCAAGTATCGATATTATCCATTTTGATGCCGATACAGAACATAATTTTGGTTCGTACTGGCATACCCAGAAAGATGATATGAGTAGTATCAGTAAAGAAACATTGAAAGCTGTTGGTCAAACAATACTGGAAGTTCTATATAAGGAAAAATAAGAATGGCTACAATTAACGAAGTGCAGGACGAAATAATAGAAGAGTTTTCGATGTTCGATGACTGGATGGATCGATACAGTTTACTGATCGAGCTGGGAAATTCACTCGAAAAACTTGACGAGAAACATAAAGTGGAAAGCAATCTTATAGAGGGTTGTCAAAGCCGTGTATGGCTGCAAGCCGATTATGTGGACGGGAAAATTATTTTTAAAGCGGAAAGTGATGCTGTTATTGTGAAAGGAATAATAGCTTTGCTTATTAAGGTATTATCAAACAGAACTCCCGATGAAATAATAAATACAGACCTTTATTTTATTGAACGTATAGGTTTGCGGGATCATTTGTCTCCAACCCGTTCTAATGGATTAGTATCAATGATAAAGGAGATACGATTTTATGCTATGGCGTATAAGGCTAAATATCAGTAGTAAGTAGCGAGTAGCGAGTGCTCAGAACTTACTACTTACTACTTACTACTTACTACTCCGGAAAGACATATGCACAGGTGTCGTACCAGATGTGTAAATTCAACGAAATGCATGGTACAATAATATATGCATCTTGTATTTATTTTTCAGGTTCGCTAGTTAAAACTATGTACTTTAGTGCAAGGCTTTAGCTTCTATAAATGTTTAAAATTCTTACATAAGTACAACGTTAATGGAAAATCGCAGCAGTACACATAATGTCAAT
>NZ_BAAHWU010000055.1:0-20397 GCF_054601275.1 Dysgonomonas reticulitermitis
CGCTTTCAAAGATCGCCTCTACCTGTTCGGTAGTGTAATTCTTTAGTTGTTTTACCTTACGTCCCATTGTCTTTCTGTTTAATCAGTGAGACTACAAAGATATAACTTATTTGGGTAATTTAATAATGTAATTTATATAATAACTTACTAATCTTATTCGTACATAGGTGAATAATTAAAATCCATTGAAAAATCTTTGAAGAAGCTTGCTTGAAAGCTGTATTTAAATATGTTGTAGTAATAATAATTACAAGCTTTATTGTACACTATCTAAATCCTGCAACCCTCTTTTCCGCGGTTATGCTTATATGCGGCGGGAACATATACTATTACTATATATTCCCGCCACACCACATAACTATCCGCGGAAAAGACAGTTTCGGATAGCTATGCAAGCGTACATCCGGTTGGGGTACACTTGCCTGTAACGGATGGTCTTGCTAAACCATCTTCATCCGACCTTCCACGCCAACGATTTTTCCGCTCTTTTCATATCTCATCTCCTCATGGCACGGAACAGGTCAGTGAGGTTTCCCTTATTTACAGGCAAAGGTATTCCATATTCCCGGCATGACGTAAAATTCCTCCGGCCCGTCCGGGTTTTGAAAACAATCTTCCTCTTTCCCTTTCAGGGCGAGCGTATTCTTTCCAAAAAAATTGTCAAGCCGGCAATCTGACCTTTTGCCGCCTGTAAAACAATAGAAACCTCACTGGCTCCGCCCCGGCATAAAAAAAAAGTCGATGGATATGAAAAGGACAGAAAAAAATAAAGAAAACAATATTTCCTACTTTCCACTCAGCATTAAATGGGTGTTGGTGGTAGCGTTGGTAGGTGTCCTTGTGTGGGCTTTGGCTTCCGTTACAGTGTCTTTCGGGTGGGTGGTGGCTCTCCTTGTCTTTTATCTCCTATTCCGTCTGATATGGCGTATAATAAAGTTGATTATCAAACTAATATTCTCTATCCTTTTTCTACTTCTTCTGATTTCATTGATAGCATTATTCATCCTTTAAAATTAACAGATATGTATTACACAGAACCATATAGGAAAATAGAATTTACTGCCAAGTACCAACAGCAGGAAAAAGTATATCAACTATTCGTAACAGCACTAAAAGCCATTAAACCCATCATTGCCCAATATGACGGCAAAGTGGTAAATGTCAAGTTGGTAAAATCGGCAAAGGAAGTTATCAAAGATGTGTATATCAGCTTGTCGGGTAACATGCTAAATATTAGTGTAGATAGCCTGACAAGGATGTACAAAAGCGAGAATACTCCGGGTAATGGCAATATAGATAAGTCCAATTGTGACTTTACAATCTCAACAGATGATAACAAACGGTTGGATAGTGTCAAGACCATTGAAACCATTAACGAAGAAATAGACTATCTGATAAGCGAAATCACAGCCATTCTAAACGATATATCATTCAACTATGATAAGGAAGTCGAAGAATACAAGAAGCTAAAGCAAGCGATAAAAGACTATGAGCAAAGGTTTTCCAACAGGCTGAAAAGATACGTAAGAATAGATTAATCACCCATCAAAAACAAATTATCATGACAAAATTATATTCATTATTCGGTGGCACAACGACCGATACAGAAGCAAAAGTAGTAGAAGTAAACCAAATCGTTCAGATGGAAGGCTACAGTTATGACCGCTATGTAATCCACAGGATTACACACAATGATTACGGCTACCTCTACCATTTGATAAACCTCCGCACCCTTGATATGCAACAGTCAAGAATCATTAAGCCGTTAAGCCAAAAATTTGGTATCGGGATGTATTACGATGAAAACAATATCGAGTTTATGCCCGAAGCGGAAGTTGCAGACCTCTATGCCAAAGCAAAGGCTAAACAGGACGCAAAGAGGGACGCAGAAAAGAAAGAGGATGAACGCAGGGAAGCAGTAAAAGTGATTGGTCGCAAATGGTTACAGGAGAACCTGCCCGATGAAGCACAGGCACTAATTGTTGCCCGATTAAAGCAGGACGAAAGCGACAGCCAGACCGATTATTATGCAAGCCGTACACAATGTACCGTCATTTTAGGCTTTTCAAAGCATAAAAGGGACATCTTTTCCGAGATGCGTAAATACGCATCCAACTTTGAAGGTACAGCCCATTTAGCAGAGTACAACGAAGATTACGAACACAGGGAAAAGTATTCGATGGGTGCAGGGTACTATTTAGGGGAAAGCAAATACAGGGGATGGATAATTGAAAAATGCCCCATTTACACAAGGGAAAAAGCAATAGAAGATTTTGCCTATACCGCAGGGTGTCCCGATGGCATTTATCTAAAAACAAACAAGGAGAAAAACAAAATAGCGGAACAACCGAACCTGCTGATTGAATCCGACAACCTCTCTTTCGAGGTCGTCGATTATTCGGAGAAAGCAATCGCCCTGTTCGGGGATACCAAACCAATTAAAGACCTGTTATCCGCTATGGGAGGGAAATTCAATCCGAGACTGACCCATGACGGAGGAAAACAGGCAGGGTGGATATTCCAAAAGAGCAAGCGTGAAGAACTGGATACAATACTAAACCTAAAACAGGAATAACCATGTGGAGAATCATAGATGATAAAGGGACGCTTTATTCGGGTTCGGAACTCGAAATGCGGATTCTGTCCCGCCAGATGGCGGGATTGAAGGGAAATGGTATGGAGACTTACTCTTAATACAAGCTGTATTTAAGGGATTGTTCCGAATGTTATCCTGCTACCGTCCGGCAGTCCAAAAAGGCAACGGATAAGTAGCGAAACTTTCGCTTAACCCCACTTTATTCTTCATTTTTGCATACTGGAAGAATAGAGTAAAACAACGCCTAACTAACTTATTTATCAGGCACTTACTTTGTTCGTCCGTATTCTTCTATTATCTGCGAAGTTTTTACTACTTTTGCAACTCATTAGTAAAAAAGCAATGAGCGAACTAAATAAAGAAATTCATAAAAGGCGCACTTTCGCCATTATCAGTCACCCTGATGCAGGGAAAACAACCCTAACTGAAAAATTGTTATTATTTGGTGGGGCTATTCACGTAGCCGGTGCCGTAAAATCGAATAAGATAAAAAAAACAGCAACATCCGACTGGATGGAGATAGAGAAACAACGCGGGATCTCTGTCGCCACTTCGGTTATGGGTTTTGAATACAATAATTACAAAATAAACATACTCGATACTCCCGGCCACCAAGACTTTGCCGAAGACACATACCGTACTTTGACCGCCGTAGACAGTGTGATCATAGCGGTGGACTCAGCTAAAGGGGTTGAAACTCAGACCCGGAAACTAATGGAAGTTTGCCGTATGCGTCATACCCCGGTTATGATATTTGTCAATAAAATGGATCGTGAGGGAAAAGACCCTTTTGAACTGCTGGATGAACTGGAAGACGAGCTAAAAATAAATGTACGCCCTTTGAGCTGGCCTATCGACAGCGGACAGCGATTTAAAGGTGTATACAATATTTATCAGGAAAAACTGGACCTATATACACCGAGTAAACAATCAGTTACAGAATCGATAAACTTTAAGGATATAAACAATCCTGAGCTGGAAAAGCATATTGGCAACGATCTGGCTGTTAAATTAAGAGATGACATCGAGCTTATAAATGGAGTGTATCCGGAATTAGACGTAAACATGTACTTAAAAGGACAGATTGCTCCCGTATTTTTCGGTTCGGCATTGAATAATTTCGGAGTAAAAGAACTACTCGACTGCTTCGTGCAAATAGCGCCGTCTCCCCGTCCGGTAGAAGCCGTTGAACGGGAAGTAAAGCCCGAAGAACCTCCTTTTACCGGATTTATATTCAAGATACATGCAAATATGGACCCTAATCACAGGTCTTGCATTGCTTTCGTAAAGATATGTTCAGGTAAATTTGAACGTAATGTAAACTATAAACACATACGCCTGAACAGAATGTTGAAGTTTTCTTCTCCTACTGCTTTCATGGCGCAGAAGAAAGAAACCGTAGACGAAGCCTACGCCGGAGATATAATTGGTTTACCCGATACCGGAAACTTTAAAATCGGGGATACCCTTACATCAGGAGAAGACCTGCACTTCAAAGGGCTTCCGAGCTTCTCGCCGGAAATGTTTAAATACATAGAGAATGCAGATCCAATGAAAACCAAGCAATTGCAAAAAGGTATAGATCAACTAATGGACGAAGGTGTGGCTCAGCTATTTACAAATCAATTCAACGGGCGGAAGATTATCGGAACAGTCGGGCAACTCCAGTTCGAGGTTATCCAATATCGCCTGTTGCATGAGTATGGCGCTCAATGCAAATGGGAACCCATCAATTTGTACAAAGCATGTTGGATAGAAAGCGACAACAAACAACAGCTTGAAGATTTCAAAAAACGCAAAGCCCAATACATAGCTCAGGACAAGGATGGCAGAGATGTATTTATGGCTGACTCCGGCTATGTACTCATGATGGCTCAACAGGATTTCAAGGATATTAAATTCCACTTTACATCTGAATTTTAATGGCTAAAATTGTAATAAATCCTAAATATCAACAATTAGAAGCGTTCATCAGAGAACTACCGCTCATATTCAATGAGTCGGGAGAAATTACTTATTCTGCCCGTAATACGATCAAAACTTTTGACGCAGAAGAGTATAAAATTAATGTAAAGTCTTTCAAAAAACCTATTTTCATCAATCAAATAGCATACGTGACCTTTCGTAAATCAAAAGCCAAACGTTCGTATGATAATGCTCTAAAACTAGTAGAAAAAGGTTTCGCCACCCCCGATCCAATTGCATACATAGAACAGAAAGAATTTGGATTATTAACAAATAGCTTTTATTTGTCAATACACGGGGAATTTGACGGCATACTGCGTGAACTTCGCACGGGAACTATTGAATCGCACAAAGAACTACTCCGGCAGTTCGCCCTGTATATAGCAGACCTGCACGAAAAGCAAATATTACATTTAGACTTTTCTCCCGGAAACATTCTGTATAAACAGAACGATCGCATATATACATTTTATTTGGTAGACCTCAACCGCATGAATTTCGACAAACCAATAGATATAGACGCAGCTTGCGCCAGTTTCGGGCGTTTGTGGGGAAGTGACGATATGATGCGCTATATGGTAAAAATATATGCGGAAACTCGCAATCTGGACGAGGCAATATGTATAGAAAAGGTTTTTAAATATAGGCAAGAGTTTTGGAAAGCTTTCACTAAAAGGTATCCGGATGCTATGCCTTATATTTCTTAGTCTTCTTTGAATATTCGATAAGGAGAATCCTCCCACTGCAAACACCGCCCTTGTTTCGAGAAGTCTGACTTCCTTATATTCTCTTGCATTTCTTTTCTAAAAGGAATGTTATCCGGTAAAAAGATCAGAAGTCCAGAGTGAAACTCTGTTTTTTCCACTTCTTTATCATAGGGAAAAATCCGGATTATCTTCCGGTTGTCATCCATTTCCACAATGTAATCTTTCACATAAATATCAGGATAAATAAAGGTATAATGAGAATAGTAACGCTTCATATTATTTTGTTATGCGTTTTCTCATCAAAGCCGGATCGATTTTCTTTAATGTATCAGCCTTTATTGGCTCATTTTCCCTACTATGTACCATCTCTACCTTAGCAGGTTGATCCGTTGGATGATCCATTTTCTTTAAAGGAAGGGCTGGATTATTCTTTACAGCGGTGGAATCGGAGTAACGAATATTATACAGCATCACTTGGCCGGATACTCCTATCTTTTTATCAACGTGGATATACCCGGAAATGCTCTTCAACAAGCTGTCCGGCAACTGCGGTTTTGCAATGGTATAACCCACATTTTTATTTATATCATAAGAGTTTCTTACCAATGTATCCTTATATGTAAAATACACAGTAGCATCGGCTTGCTGCAATGGCTTTAAGCCTTGAACATCAAATGACAATACGAAAGATGATAGATTTATGGTTTTAATTTTAACCGAATCTATATCGAACCTAAGCGTAGGTGTAAACTCAGTTAAATAGAAAAACGGAGGTATTAAATAATTCTGTCGAGACAATTTCATATCCATCTTAGACTTCTGTTCCATCAGTAAGTTGCTTTTAGCCCTTAACCGTGATGTAACCGAGTCATTGATTATTCTATACTGATCGATATTGTCGGCATACCAAACCAGAGAAGTATCCAGCTGAGCCTGTGTAATATCATATTTTTCCAGAACTCCGGACACGAGAGCATCTTTTAGCGAATCGGCATAAAATTGAGAATTATTACTATATATCGCCTGTACTAATCGTATATCATAAAGTATGTCCATCATTTCATTTTCCGGTATCACATACCTCGGCCTTTTACCACATGAGCAAAAAGCAATGATAGTAGATAATACTATTATTATATAAATGACAGGACGCCGCATAATCAGGCTTTGTTCTTTTCTTTCTTTTCCAAAGATAGGGCTAATGTCTTACGATAGAAAATAAGGAGTATAAAAATACCTACGGTGATAGCAGAATCTGCAATATTAAATATAGGGCTGAAGAAAATGAAGTGTTCCCCACCCCATTTTGGAATCCATGAAGGAAATGTACCCTCAATCAAGGGGAAATAAAGCATATCTACCACATTACCGTGTAACCAGCTAGAATATCCTTCTCCAAGAGAAACGAGGGAAGCTACATGTCCGGGATAGCTTGCCGAAAATATTTCACCATAGAACACACTATCGAAAATATTTCCAAATGCCCCTGCCATAATAAGCGAGACACAAATAATATAACCTTTCTTATATCCGTCTTTTACAAGGCCATACAAATAGTACCCGATAAAACCGATTGCAACAATACGGAATAGTGAAAGGAATAATTTACCTCCAAACTCCCACCCGAAAGCCATACCCGGGTTTTCGACAAAATATATTTTAAACCAATTCGTTATTTCGATCGTTTCACCCAAAGACATATGCGTTTTAACCCATACTTTAGATGCCTGATCGATAATCAACACCAATGCTATAACTAATATCGCGATTAATCCTAACTTTTTTCTTTCCATATACTGCTTTTATAGCGAAAAGAAAACGAAGAAAAAACAGATGTGTCAATACGTCTATTTTCTCTTCATCTCCATCATCTTTCTGATAGTTTTATTTTACTCCGCTATTCTTAGCTTCTATACTCAAAGTAGCATGAGGAACAGCGCGCAGGCGTTCTTTAGGAATCAGTTTCCCTGTTTCGCGGCAAATACCATATGTTTTGTTTTCGATACGGATAAGCGCCGATTGTAAGTTTTGGATAAACTTCATCTGATTTTGAGCCAAGCGTCCCGCCTCTTCTTTCGATAGTGTAGACGCACCCTCTTCCAATACTTTGAATGTAGGAGAAGTATCTGTCACATCATTACCATCCGAGTTGGTTATAATAGCTCTCAAGTCGTCATATGTTTTTTTAGCCTTGTTCAATTTTTCAAGGATAATATCACGGAATTCGTTTAATTCCTCATCCGAATATCTTGTTTTTTCTGCCATAACTTCATTTTATTAAAAGTTAAACAATCCTGTTTTTATTCTTATTTCTAAAGATAATACTTTTTATCAGACTTTCTCTACCGACAAACGCAAAATATAGTCATCCATATCTACCTCCTGTCCATCGGTTACTTCCGATAATTCTATATTGTCTGCCAAAACCTGAGAAGCGATATATTCCTTATAATCTGAAATTGCATCCCTTACCTCATCTTGATCAGATATTTTTATACTTATTCTATCTGTTATCTCGAACCCACTGGATTTACGTATATTTTGTATACGGTTTACCAGTTCACGGGCTATACCTTCTTTCCTAAGATCGTCTGTTATAGTTATATCCAATGCGACAGTCAATTTACCGGCATTAGCAACCAACCATCCCGGTATGTCTTCTGAGATTATCTCTACATCGGCAAGTTCGATTGTTGCTGTTTGTCCTTCAATATCGAAAGAATAATTTCCTTCTTTCTCAAATTTGATAATCGCTTCCTGCTCCATAGCCTGAACCCGGGCAGCCAACTGTTTCATTATTTTGCCATAACGCGGTCCCAGCTTCTTAAAGTCAGGTTTCACCCTCTTAATTAATATGCCCGCAGCGTTGTCCACATACTGAAGTTCCTTAACATTAACCTCGTTCAGTATCAAATCGCGTACAGCCTCCACATCATCATGTTGCTGTTCGGTAAGAACAGGTATCATTATCTGCATCAACGGCTGACGTACTTTTATACTTTCCTTACGACGCAAAGCCAATACTGCTGACGATATATCTTGTGCTATCTGCATACGCTCCTCTAAACGCTTATCTACTACAGATAGTTCATAAGCAGGATAATCAGATAAATGCACCGAGGCTACTTTTTCACGATCTGTTACAGCGATCAGGTCGCAGAACAACTTATCCGCATAAAACGGAGAAATCGGAGCCATCAACTTAGCTACAGTTTCCAGACAAGTATACAGAGTCTGATAAGCAGATAATTTATCCTTAGTCATTTCCCCACCCCAAAAACGTTTTCTGTTGAGACGAACATACCAGTTACTCAAGTTATCATTTACAAAATCGGATATAGCACGTCCGGCTTTTGTTGGTTCGTATGTATTGTAGAACTCGTCTACATCTTTTACCAATGTATTGAGAAGGGATATAATCCAACGATCTATCTCCGGCCTTTCCGACACAGGGATTAAAGCTTCCGCAAATGCAAACTTATCGACATTCGCATATAACGAGAAGAATGAATACGTGTTGTACAGCGTGCCAAAGAACTTGCGGCGCACCTCTTCAACTCCTTCCAGATCGAATTTCAGGTTATCCCACGGCGAAGCATTGGTTATCATATACCAACGCAACGGATCGGAACCGTATTTTTCGATTGTCTCGAATGGATTTACCGCATTGCCCTTGCTCTTCGACATTTTATTACCATTCTTATCCAGGACAAGACCGTTCGATACCACATTTTTGAAAGACACGCTGTCTTTTATCATTGTAGATATGGCATGCAGTGTAAAGAACCATCCACGGGTCTGGTCTACCCCTTCGGCAATGAAATCGGCAGGGTATATTTTAGCGAACTCTTCTTCGCTTATATTGGGGTAAAATACCTGAGCAAAAGGCATTGCGCCCGAATCGAACCAAACATCTATAAGGTCTTTCTCACGCATCATAGCTTGTCCCGAATCGGATACAAGTATTATATCATCCACATACGGACGGTGAAGATCCAGCTTTTCATAATTTGCCTTATCCAGATTTTCTATCTCAAATCCCTTCCAAGGTATATCTTTCATCACTCCCGCGTCGACAGCTTTCTGCATTTCTGCGTACAACTCTTTTACAGAGCCGATACATTTTTCCTCTTTTCCGTCTTCTGTTCTCCATATTGGCAGCGGAGTACCCCAATAACGGCTACGGCTAAGATTCCAGTCTTGCAGATTTTCGAGCCATTTACCGAAACGTCCTGTCCCTGTCGACTCGGGCTTCCAGTTGATAGTCTTATTCAACTCTATCATCCGGTCGCGACTAGCCGTCGTGCGTATAAACCAGCTATCGAGTGGATAGTACAAGACAGGTTTATCGGTACGCCAGCAGTGGGGATAGTTGTGTACATGACGTTCTATTTTGAACACTCTGTTCTGCTGTTTCAGCATAACGCACAGGTCGATATCCAGAGAAGAAGTGGCCTCCCCAACCCCTCCTGAGGAGGGGCTAGCTCCCCCATTGGGGGAGTCTGAGGGGGCATAGTCATCCTTTACATAACGACCTGCATATTCCTTATATAAATCAGTATTAACACTGTTCTTTACAAATTCGGCATCCAGATCTTCCAGTTTGAAATACTTACCTGTAAGATCTACCATCGGACGTTGATTTTCATCCTTGTCCAACAACAACAATGCTGGTACATTATTCGTTTTAGCCACTTTGGCATCATCCGCGCCAAAGGTAGGAGCTATATGCACGATACCCGTACCGTCTTCGGTGGTTACAAAATCCCCGGCAAGAACTTTAAATGCTCCTTCACCCGGATTTACCCAGGGAATTAGTTGTTCATACTCCATCCCTGCCAAATCTTTCCCTTTCCACTCCCCGACTATCCTGTAAGGGATAAGTTTGTCTCCGGCTTTATAATCTTCAAGAGCTATATCCTTCGCCTTTTCGTTGAACATACTAAAGACAAGGGATTGCGCCATTACAACAGTTATTTTATCTCCCGTATATGGATTGTATGACTGTACAGCTACATATGTAATATCGGGACCAACAGCCAATGCTGTATTAGACGGCAGCGTCCAAGGAGTTGTTGTCCAGGCAAGGAAAAAAGCTTCTCCAAACTGAGACATTTCTGCCTTAGGTGATTTTATTTTAAACTGGGCAACACAGGTAGTATCTTTTACATCACGGTATGCACCCGGCATATTCAATTCGTGTGTGCTAAGTCCTGTACCCGCAGCCGGTGAATATGGTTGTATTGTATATCCTTTATAAAGGTAATCTTTCTTATATAGCTCTTTCAACAAATACCAAAGAGTTTCTATATAGCGGTTATCGTAAGTTATATACGGATCGTTCATATCTACCCAGTATCCCATGATACGAGTCAGGTTTTCCCACTCACCGGTATATTTCATTACCTCTTTGCGGCATGCATCGTTATATTCTTTTACCGATATTTTTTTGCCTATATCTTCTTTGGTTATGCCCAGGCTTTTTTCCACGGCAAGTTCTACCGGTAAGCCGTGTGTATCCCACCCTGCTTTACGGTTTACAAGAAAGCCTTTCATTGTTTTATACCGGCAGAAAATATCCTTCACGGCACGGGCCATCACATGGTGAATACCCGGCATACCGTTTGCAGACGGCGGTCCTTCATAAAACACGAAAGATGGAGCCCCCGCACGCATACGCATATCCAGACTCTGTTGAAATATATTTTGCTTATCCCATTTTTCCAATATCTCTTTATTGATATCGGACAAATTAAACCGATTATATTCTGAAAATTGCTTGCTCATAGTGTGCTAAAACGTACTTATAAAAAATTGTGGGCAAAGATAATGAAAAATCCTTAAGGTATATCTCTATTACATTTATAAGATATTAATAATTGAAAAAAGAATAGCACTGTCCTGATGGAACTATGGGGTGACGATAGTTTTTTCAACACGCGTAACCTGCACGTATTTATCGTAAAACTCCGAAAGATATTATAGTAGCAAATTGCGGTCTTATAATTTCAAAACCATTATCATATTTTCTTAACTTGTTATTCCATATTTTGCAAGCCTTTATTTCATACCATTTATTAACCTGAGTTCCGTTTAAGAAAATACAACAATGGCTTCTCCCCTTGTCAATTCAAAAATATCCCTTATCTTTGCAAACGCTACAACCAGAGGACAAAGGAGAGGTGCTCGAGTGGTTGAAGAGGCACGCCTGGAAAGCGTGTATACCCCTAAAGGGTATCGAGAGTTCGAATCTCTTCCTCTCCGCTGAAATAGAAGAAGTTACATGATAAATGTGGCTTCTTTTTTTATGCCTGTATCTCTCGATTTTATCTGCGAATTAACTACATTTTAGAGTGCTTGTGTTCTAAAATGTGTTACCCAAATGAACACTACTATTGATGTAATTTGTTATAAATACAAACCACTTAAAAACAAGGAATTACCTTTAAAATTACGATTGACTAAAGACCGAAAAAGACACTATTTAAACCTTGAAATTTCGATAAAAGAAGAAGATTGGGACTTTAAGAAAAATAAACCGAAACGGAATTACCCCAATAAAGAATATATCGAAAATATTATTTCGGAGAAAAAAGCCAAATATCAGAAACAAGTCTTTGAATTTCAATCTATAGGTAAAGACTATTCTTTAAATCAGCTTGTAAATGCAGTCGAAAAACCAACTAAAGATATTACAGTTGAAATATTTATTAATGACATTATAAATAACCTTGTATCTGAAAATAGAATCGGTAATGCTAATCTTTACAGGGCGTTATTATATTCATTACAAAAATTTGCAAAACTGTCGCAACTGATGTTTATTGATATTGATACTACTTTTATAAACAAATATGAAGCGCATTTAAAGTCTTTAGGCAATAAAGGCAATACGATAAGCATTAAAATGCGTACTCTAAAAGCTGTTTATAATAAGGCTATTAAAGACAATATTGTTAAACAGGAATATTATCCATTTGGCGATTATAGCGTTTCTAAATTGAAAGAAGATACCGTAAAACGTTCTATTACTAAAGATGAAATACTGAAAATCATTGACTTTGATGTAAAGACACTTAGTAAACGTCCTCAATCGCTGTTACAGTTTAGTAAAGACTTATTTCTATTTAGCTATTTCGGTTGTGGAATAAATATGATTGACATTGCTTTTCTAAAAATGGAGAATATAAAAGATAACAGGATTGTTTATATAAGGCATAAAACAAGTAAGCCGATTAGCTTTACATTGCAATCTCATACAACCGATATTATTAGTAAATATGAGGGGCTAAACAATGATTATCTATTTCCTATATTGGATAATTCCGTACATCTCACAGCCGAACAACAAATAAGGCGTATAAAGAAAGTTACTTATGTTATAAATAAGAATCTAAAGAAGATAGGTAAAGCAATAGGTTTATCAATTCCGTTAACGACCTATGTATCTCGCCATTCATTCGCAACTGTCCTTAAAAGAAGTGGTGTAAATATTGCAATTATTAGCGAGGCTTTAGGGCATTCAGACTTAAAGACTACTCAAATATACCTTGATAGCTTTGAAAACTCACAAATTGATGAAGCGATGAAGAATTTATTGTAAAAAAGAACCCCTCAAACCAAAAGGAATGAGGGGTATAACTATTAATTCAATTTAAAATGAAAGCTTATGCAGCTTTCCCCATAATGTCGAGTACTTGACCTATTGCGCTTATAAGTCTTTCCGCTTCTGTTAAATATTCTTCTGTCGGTTTCAGAGTGATAGTTGTAAATTTTACACTTGCCAACTCCTTTTCTGTAAAGATTTCGCCTTTCAACAAGTCGAGAGTGTCTTTATAGACGTGTTCAACTCCATTCTTTAAGACATTCTCTACAGTAGGATTACCTTGCATAGCGATAAATTGTGCTGCCTCAAATGCGTTTACATTCAAAGAAAGACACTCGCCTACAAACTTAATATTAACCAACAGCTTATTAAAAACACAATCTCTAAATTCAGTATAAAATTCTTCCCTTGTATAATCTTTACAAGTTAGAATTGTTTTACTAAGGGATTTTTCAAACACAGCTCTTTTAGCTTCAGCGGTTTTGATTACTTGGCTTCCGAACGATGTGCGGAATCTTTCTGTAACTCTATTAAAAGGAGCTTTTAGCTTAGGAGTTTTAGACTTATTTTCTAAATCTTTAACTTTAGCTTCTAACTCTTTTACCTTAGCTTCTGTCGCTGCATTATCAGCATTAACGGGTTTAACTGCACTTGAATCTGACGCAAGGGATTCATTACTGTTTGAAGTCTTTGTTACTTCTGCATCTAAACTTGAATTAGTTTTTTCAGTCATTCAAAAAAATTATAGTTATAAATATGCTTACATTAAACTTACTGAAACCCCGATTTCTCTAATAGTCGACTTTATCAAATCAATCACTAATCTCAAATAAGTGGTAAGTGTGGCAAAGATAAAAAAGTTCTTAATTCGGGATATATAAAACGAGATATAATTTTAACATTCAAGTATCTTTTTTCTTTTGACTTAGTTTAAATATCAAAATCTGACAGCTATAATAGTAATTTGTGATAAGTCTAATCACTATCATAGCTATTTTTTATAATTCTAACAGCTATGATAGCCATTATTCTATTACCTTTTAGCTAAGATAGCAAACCGATAAAGATTTTATTTCTGTAATAGTAATATTTCAAAAATTTCCAAAACGGGGCAAAATCGCCAAAGGGTCTATTAAAAGAAAAATTGTCCGATATTCCCCACTATAAATATTTTATGTTAATTTGCACTTTAATCTAAAATATTGACATGAAACCAATACCTATCCCACTTACAAAAGGACAATGGCTATCTAAAGCTTTAGAAATAGAATTGAAGAAAAGAGGCGTAAAAGAAAAAGAATGTAAAAATATTCCTCCTAATACTATACTAAAAAAAACATTACCGGGACTTGGTGCAACCTATGGCGAAATAAAAGCTAAAAGACATTCTATAATCATAGAGCCAAACGTTCCCGTCATTATAGGTAAAACAAAGGACAAACCCGAATTATTGGGTATATATGGAGAGGGTACAGAGGCAAAAAAGAATAAAATAGAGAAGTATCTCAAAGATGATAAGATTATTTATAAGAAAATACTAACTAACCCCGAAAGCTATCATTTAATAAAAGAGGTTGTACAAAACAGAAATGTAAAATTAAACTTTTATAAAGACTTCTTTTGTCTTTTCGATGAATGCGAGAAACTTATTCAAGATGTCGATTATAGAGAAAGCATTTCACAACCGATAACTGACTTTTTTAAATTTGAAAATAAAGCATTCGTATCTGCTACTACTTTAGATATGACGCATCCCGAATTTGAAAAACAAAACTTTCAGATATTAGAAGTAAAGCCCGATTATGATTACAAAAAAGATTTAGAACTTATTATTACTAATACCTACGAAGCGGATTTATTAAAAAAGATAGAGGAATTAAAAGATAGCGAATGTATCTGTATCTTTTTAAACAAAACTGATAGTATAGATAAGATTATAAAATTTTTACAAATAAAAGAAGAATCTCAAGTCTTTTGTTCAGATAAAAGCGTAAAAAAGCTAATTAAGAAAGGATATACAGATGTTTGGGATGAAATAAAGTTACCACTCAAAAAATACAATTTCTTTACCTGTCGCTTTTTCTCTGCGGTTGATATAGAGATAAAACAGAAACCCGATATTTTAATTCTCACAGTTTTAAAAGATGCTGAACATACAATGATAGACCCTTTTACTGAATCAATACAGATTTACGGACGATTTAGAAAAAAATATCATGGCGAGGAATTACCATTTAAAAGCCTTACACATTTAACTGATTTCAATCCTCATTTTAGAGTAAAGTCAAAAGAAGAAATAAAAGAAATGATAGATACTTTCAGAAGTGAATATCAACAAAAAAATGATAAAACAATAAATGCAAAGAGTGCTGCAAGTAAAGAAGCACATTTAGAAGATTTAAAGGCTTTGAAATATAATAAGTTTTTAGATGACAAAGGAAATTATAATTATTTCTCACAAGATAACTTTTATAACGAAGAACGTGTAAAAGGCTATTACTCAAACCCCGATTTATTAGAAAAGGCATACAGAGATACCCAGCATTTTAATCTTATAAAAGTAATTAAGAATAATGGTGCATTTTCATATAAATCTAATTGGTTTAGTAAAACAACTATTCCGACAAAAGAAATAAGAAAAGATATTATAGACAGATTAACAGAACTGGTTAAACAACAAGAAATTAATCCCGAATTTGATATAGAACTACACAAGGAAGTATTAAGACGGGTTGAAGTATCAGCAACCGAAACAGGCGATTTAATGGTGGATGCTTTTAATTATTTAGGTGTTGATTTAATAGAAAGAATAGGATATACAAGAC
Source organism: Dysgonomonas reticulitermitis (assembly GCF_054601275.1). Classification (NCBI taxonomy): domain Bacteria; kingdom Pseudomonadati; phylum Bacteroidota; class Bacteroidia; order Bacteroidales; family Dysgonomonadaceae; genus Dysgonomonas; species Dysgonomonas reticulitermitis. The sequence goes on from NZ_BAAHWU010000055.1 coordinate 15,700, forward strand.
CTACCAAATTGAAAGATACTATCAATAAAGCTAAAGCGATACAAAAAGAAAAAGATAATTTTCCTATAACACAGGCTGAAATAAAAGCACAGTATAATATCGGAGATACTCCAACTAAAAATGAAATGAAAGATTTTTTATCTGATATTTATAAACTCAATGGTATAGATATAAAAGTAATACAGGACACAATAAGAAAATATTGCGATATAACAGAGGATAATAATAAAAAACCTGCAATATTCAGAATTAAAGGCTTTAAATCAGAGTTCGGGGAAGAATCGTAACAGGGTCATATAAAGAAGATTTTTAGAAATATTCTCTGAATGTAATATACACGCACTAAAATAACCTTATCTATAAAAATACCCCTCCCCGTTAAATATAAAGTAACTTTATATATAAGAGGCGTCTTAGTAACCTTTAAGACGCCCACGCTGTACGAAAAGAAAAAGAATGCTTTAAAAAAACACGCAACGGCTCTGTAATAATCAATCGCAATTCCTATAAAAACCGAACTACTCAAAAAAGTATTCAGTTCCGAACTAATATAACAAGTTCTAATTGATTTTGTAACAGAAAGATTCTGTAAATAAATCAGAATCAAAGGAATATTTTTTCTTTTAGTAAATTCTCAATTCAAATATTTGTAACTGTTACGCTTCTTATTAACTTTGCCCTAATTCCAAATATCAAAGCGTTGGTAATTGGAAGGACTTATTTAATGAAAGCATAAAAGCATTACTCTTGATTTGAAAATCTCGACAATTTTTAAGCCATCAGAGAGTGATAGCAACACGCTTTCATGTCATTTGTGTATTTACCTGTAAAGGTTTATAGATAATGGCATGAGGCGGTTGTCTATTTACTTTGAATGGCAGGCAGTCGAGAGCCTTCAAATCAGGTATTTAGCAATCGTTCTCATGCTTTTTTTATTTATATAACCTGTCTTTTGAGGGAACGGAAAGACACAAATTTTATACAATTATGAAAAATTTTCTTGGTACTCTATTGAGTATTGTATTTGTTATTGGGTACTTATATTCCCAAAATAAAGATGATATAGATAAATGGATTAGTAATAAAAACGAGAAAGAAACAACTTATAAGGAAGAGCCTATGAAACTTCCAAATTTTCAACCCAAAGTTCCACAAGAAGTAATTGACTTAGCTATAAATAGAGTTAAAGCCAAAGTAAACTGTCAAAAAAAGTATGAGATTCTAAACTATACAACTTCTGTATCAGTCGATTTAAAGTATAATATATGGATAAAAGTAATTGAACCGTGTGATGAAATTGCAAAAGAACTATGGATTCAATATGAAGAATATGAGAATGGAGAGTATGCTTGTACTAAAGATGTATTTGTCAACAGAAATTAGGTTTAAAGATGAAACATCTTATTTTATTATTCCTATTCCTTATCTCCCTACTATCCTATTCCCAGACTACATATAAGAGGGGAGATACGGAATATTACACAGACCAATACTATAAAACAGGGCATCCAAAAGTAAAAAGAAGTCAAACCAATAAGAAAGAGTTTCTAAAAAGTAAAGGTCTTTATAAATTACCAGAGGGCTGCGAAATAGACCATATAATACCATTATCTAAAGGTGGTACAGATTCTCCTAGTAATATGCAGCTATTAACGAAAGCGGAACATAAGCAAAAAACTAAAGCAGAAAGAAGGAAAGATACACCTAAAAGAATGGTTTATACAGGCTCTAGGGGTGGTAAATACTACTACAATAATAAAGGAAAGAAAGTATATTTAAAGAAGAATGAAAACATAAAAACTACATGAAATTAGATATTTACCTATTAATATTACTACTACTCTGTTTTTCCTGTAAAGAAAATATCCAGAAAGATATTGATACAGAAATAAATAAATCTTTTGATTCACTTCAAAATAAATTAGATTCTGTTTTTGACAAAGGAATGTTTCTTAAAAATACTACAAGACAATCATTTTTATATGAAAATATTAATAATCTACTGAATAAATATATAAATGAAAGATTTTATCAGAAAATTGATACAAAGTCATTTAGAAATGAAAAACTATTAGAATATACAAAAGACACATTCAGAATACAGGAAACTGTAAGATTTTGTCAAGAAAGAGATTATTCAACATTGAGAATGAGTTTATGTAATATTTACAGAGAAGAAGCCGAAATGAAGTTAGTAAATAAATATTACGAGAAACTATTACTTACAATAGATTCAGACGAAAAGAAGTTATTAATTGAGAGCCAAAACAAATGGATAGAAAGTTATCAATCAGATAAGGAATTTTCAGATTTATTATTGTCTAAAGAAGAAGGTACAATGTATTCAATATTACAGTTTACAAAGCCAGAATATAGAATACAGTTTTTATTTGATTGTTTATTGTATTGAAATATACGGCAAGTGTGAAATATCGCTTGCTGTTTTATATTAGGAGATAATTAAAATTAGTATTAACTAGTCATGGTTTATCACAGATGTTTGAACTAGCACTTGAACCAAAAGAAAAAAGCAATCACAAATTAATGTAACTGCTTGATATTTAGATGATATATTTTCTTTTATTCTTGCGTGACAGGCAGGTATTCTAACCAGCTGAACTACCACACCGTTTTGAGGTTGCATTTTCTCTCAAATGCGATGCAAAGATAGGATAAGGATTTCAATCCTGCAATAGCTTTGAGAAGATTTTTTTAAGGCATTTTGCAAATGGTTGTTTATCAGAGTGGTAAAAATTGAGTTTTTAGAGAATCTTTTATAGAAAAGGAGTTTGGGTAACTTGCCTTAGTTAGAAAAATTAAAAGTTTATCATTTCAATATTAAAATTACAAGAAAATGAATTGATTTTTCAGTAAAATGTTTGAACCATAAAAATGGTTTGAATAGAGGATTTTCATAAACTCAGGTAAACCGAGAGGTAAACCAGATAGTAAACTTAAATCACAATGAGTACTACTATCAACATTGTTTGTTACAAGTCTAAAACATTATCAAATGGAGAGCATCCCCTAATGATTAGGATATGTAAGGATGGGAAAAAGAAATTTAAGAGCTTAGGAATTTCAATAAAAGCAGATTATTGGGATTTTAGTAAGAACAGACCTAAACCAAATTGTCCTAATAAAGAACTGATAAACAAAATTATTCTTGATAAAGAACTTGAATATCAGAAACAAATACTTGAATTACAATCAGAAGATAAAGAATTTACTGCGTCCACTCTCATAAAACCTAAAGTTAAACAGAAGTTAAAGACTGTACATGAGTTCTATAATGACTTAGTACAGGAAATGGAATTAGCAGGTCAAATAGGTAATTCAAGAGTGTATAAAGATTCTTTAAGGTCTTTAGAGGTGTATTACAAGAATAAGTTAGATATTCCATTCTCTGATATTGATATGGAGTTCTTATTAGGCTATGAAAAATATCTTAGGTTAAAAGATTGTAAAGAAAACTCTATGAACTTATATTTTAGGACATTGAGAAGTACATATAATAAGGCTGTCGAAAGGAAATATGCTAAAAGAGATACATACCCTTTCGATGACTTTAAAGTGTCTAAATTCAGTATTAAAACGGAGAAAAGGGCTATTACTAAAGATAATGTAAAATTGATAATGAATTATGACTTATCTAAAGAAAAGGAATATATACAACTTAGCAGGGATTTATTTGTATTCAGCTACTTATGCAGTGGAATTAGTTTCTCTGATATGGCTAATTTAAAGCAAAGTAATATAGTTAATGACAGGCTTATGTATATTAGGCAGAAGACTCACAGGAAAATCAATGTACCTATATGTGAAGAAGCTAAAGGGATTATGAAGAAATATATTGATGCTAGTAATGAATATATCTTTCCCATACTCAATCATATCATACATAAAACTAAGATGCAACAATATAACAGAAAGAAGAAAGTCATATTGAAAGTGAATAGATATCTAAAGAAAATATCACAAATGACAGGAATAGAAGTCAATCTTACAACCTATTGCGGAAGATATATGAATTTTTATTCTCGGCTGAAAACAAACAAGTTACAAGAACTTGTTTGTTTTCAGCCGAGAATAAAAATTTATGTGTCTTGATGCCAGGTCACCTCCCTGTTTATACCTGCCGCAAAGGCGATTTCCTTTATCCCAGTTTCAAGGGTCGTATAGCTGGGAACCGGGAGCAGCTTATCGCCTTCAGTCAGGCCTTCGTATTTCTTAATGATTTTTTGCGGAATATCCATCAAAAGTATATTGGAGGAAACGGAAGTCTTTTGCCGGCGGGTGATGATCCACGGATTGCCGTCAACAGGGTTTCACCGCGCAGGTCTATACCGAGGAAGGAGTTCTTTACTTTTTCGGCGGTAACATACGAATCCCGCTCCAATACCTTTTTGTAATGTTTGTCTATCCCTGCCTTGATTTCATCGAGCAGGCTGTTGATTTGCCTGGCATAATCGCTGCATCCCGCTGCACGGTTGTACTTCGTTTCCCACAGGCCGGGGCGGATGGAGGCTTTGCAGCTGAACTGCGCAATCATCCCGTCGATGGTAATCCGCGCCATGATGGGGGCTTCGCCATCCCTGTTCAGGTTGTTCTTCTTCAAATAGAATAATACTTTAAATGTACTTCGCATACAATAACTCAATTAAAGTTTCAAAATTATTTACCATTGAGTTATCTGCC
>NZ_BAAHWU010000056.1:0-19663 GCF_054601275.1 Dysgonomonas reticulitermitis
AAGATTTACTGTCGAAATCAGAAATCTGATGATATCAATGATTGTCGTGGAATGTGGGGGAGACCCTTCCATTTTCTTTAAAACGTAGATAAAAAAGTGATCGAAATTTCTTCCGACCACTTATGGAAACAAGCCGCTTATCGTCTTTTGTAATTATCCTGTCATTTGTTTTATCATTCATGGCTTTTTCCTTTCGTTGAGTTTATAATGAGGGTATCCACATCTTCCGGCCTGTAAAATATTTTCCTGTTGATTTGTGTATAGGGCAGCGTACCGTTTGTACGCAATGTTTGCAGGGTGCGCGGGCTGATGTTCAGTATCCGACATACATCCTGGTTGTCGTACCACTTTTTTAATTTCCGCTCACCCAGCCGTTCGCAAAGTGCCGTTACCTTCCCAACGAACATTTCCAGCCGGAACAGCAGTTCGTTGAATGTTTTTTCGTCGATAGTTATCGTACTCATAAATATCCTGTTTTTTTGGTTTGTCGCAGGCAAAGCTATACGGATTACAGCTATAAATACAATGGAGGGAGCGTAAGCGTCATCATCCGTCATTATATGTCATACCCGCGGTACACTATAACCAAAATCCATATTCCCGAACTTTACAGGATAAAAAGCAATATAAATACAAAAACTTATGGAAACAATTACAGTTAACGCGGAGGAATGGAACGAACTGGTTCGTAAAATCAATCTCATAGCTGAATTTATCGGACAGCTTGCAGGGCAGCTTCCTGCCGATGACAATACATGGATGGACGAGGCACAGGTTTGCGGTTATCTGAAGGTCAGCACGAAAACTTTACAACGCCTACGAAACAGCGGGGATATAAAATACTCCACCATCGCAAAAAAGCATCATTACAAGGCAGGCGACATAAAAGCGTTGATGGAAAGGAGAGCGGTCAAAAGCGGCAGGGAACGGCTGGAAGAGTTAAGAAACTCTTGCAGGAAACGTTTTGGAGAATAGAAAGCACACACACCGAAGGAGATAACTGATGAAATCATCAAAAGGATATATTGAAAATCAGGACTTAGCACGATTGGCTGACAATTTTCATATCGTTTCAGAAGTTTCAACAGGACTTTGATCCTGCATCATTATAGTTTATCGACTAAACAGTAAACGATATGAAGTTTTGTTTATTCGCGGGGATTATCACCTTTTTCTGGTTGAATCTCATTTTCAATTGTATCTTTGCTAAGTACTTGGTACAAGGGAAGCATTTTTATTTGTTGTTTTGCAATTACAAAATTAACGCTTCCGTATTTTTTACTTTAATTTAAAAGTCAAGATGACTGACTTCTTCATGTTTTCACTTTCAATTTTGGGGCAATAGAACTTTTTTACATATTGCCATTGAGTTTCTATTAAGTCTGTTGGATACATATTTCTTTTAGTTTAGTCACTTCAAAGAAAATAATCCTTAACCAATAATGGAACCCCGTGTTTTAGAGTTTATATTGAACAAGAGTTTATTTTATATGATTATCAAGTATTTACAAAACAATATATTTTTTAATATGATGAAAATAAGTAGTTTGAAATTTTAATATTATAACTAATTGATAATCATTAGTCTCAAAGTTTATTACTATATAATGTCTATTATTTCTAAATTAATTTAAAACAGACTCTAATTTTTATTCAGCAAAAATTTATAATTTTATATCCTATTCAAGTTCTAATTTGATGTTAAAAGAAGAATCAGGATATATCAGAGATTTATCTACAGGTAATCATAAAGCATTTGATTACTTATTTTTGCAATATTATCCAAAGGTCAACTATTTCATACAACATATAGTAAAGTCTCGTGAGGCAGCGAAAGATTTGTCGCAGGACATCTTTGAAAAGATATGGATAAACCGAGAGCAAATATCTCAAGTTGAATCTTTTAATTCTTACATTTTTCGTATGGCTAAAAATTCTGCCCTGAATTATTTAGAACATTTGCAAATCAAGTCAGAATACGAAACCAGCTATCAATACCATGATAATAAACTGTCGATAGAAGAAGAAATCGATATTAGGGATTTAGAGTTGTTGATTAAGTTAGTTGTAGAAAGTATGCCTGCACAAAGAAAGAAAATATTCAAACTTAGCAGGGAACAATACCTTAAAAACAAGGAAATCGCGGATATGCTGAATATATCGGAGAAAACCGTGAAAAATCACTTAACCTTAGCTTTAAAAGAGATTAGAGAAGCTATTTTGGTCGCGCTTCTGATTTTTTTTCATTTCAATTAGGACTAAACACATTTTCACCTGTCTTCTATATAAAAAGGATTTTAACTTTTTATTGAAGGAAGTATGTCCAAGACAAAAAATATATTAAAGAAATATTTTGAGAACTTTTATCCAAAAGAAGTTCAGTCGCTTTTTGTTTCCTGGTTAAAGCGCAAAAAGAACAATCCGGAAATTGAAGAAACGCTCGAAGAAATATGGAACGATATAAACGTTTCAGCAGATAGTCTGACCCACAGCGAATTGAATGCGGTAAAAGAAAAATTAGGAATATTACAACCAGCAAAGCCCAACTATAGATATAAATTGAACAGAATAGTAGTTTATATCTCGGCAGCATGCATATCCATCTTAATCATATCGGTATTCCTGATTTCGAAGTCAGGGGCAACATATCCTGACAGGGAAAATATCTTAGCTCAACTTAGTGCGGTTAATATCGACTCTGTTGAAGCGACAACCATTGTAGCTGGAAACATTATAACCACCACGGAAGACAATGATTCAATAAGACAGACAAAAGAAGGAGGAATCATTATTAATGAAAAAGAAGAAGTCGGTTTTAATGATATTAATTCTGAATTAGTACAGGTTATAGTACCTAAAGGAAAACGTTCCCAGGTACGCTTTAATGATGGGACTACGGCATGGTTGAATTCAGGAACAAAACTGGTCTATCCCAGAAAATTCAACGATAAAAGAAGAGATATTTATATCGACGGAGAACTTTATCTTGAAGTAGCCAAGGATATTGATCGCCCTTTCGTTGTCAATACTAAAAATATGAACATCAAAGTACTGGGTACACAGTTCAATATCAGGTCTTATGCGGAAGAACCAGAACAATCCGTTGTACTGGTTGAAGGAAAAGTTGAAGTCGAATCCATAGACAAGAAATCTAAAGAAACGTTAAAGCCAAATCAGGCTATTTTCTACAGGGGTAAGACAATAGTGAAAAAAGAAGTAGACATTAATAGCTATATATGTTGGAAAAACGGGGAATTAAGACTTGACGGCGAATCTTTGAGAACAATATTTGACAGGTTGTCAAAGCATTATAATATCAGTATTGTATACAAAGGAACGAATGAAAATAAGCAATATAAAGGAAAATTACTTTTAGGCAATTCCATAGAAGATGTATTAAATGCTATTGCTATAAAAGTAGAATTTACATTCAAAGAGAAAGGCGATACAATATACATATATAAAAACGGAATATGAACAGTCCTGATTTAACCTAAAGCCTATTGTGAAATTTAAGGACGATTACATACTAATAAGATGTTCAACCTAAAACTAAAAATTATGGAAATATAAAAGAATATTAGGATCAAATAAAGAAGGACCATATGATATTGCGACTATCATATGATCCCAAGACGATTTCATCAACGCTTGTGCAAAATGTTAATTAAAATCATTCCAAATTTATGAAAAAAAACACAAATCTAAATATTAATAAAAGTATATTTTGGATAATCATGAAGCTGAATCTTATTATTCTTATAGTTTTCTATACATCCGGAATGCTTTATGCCAACAAATCTTACGGACAAAATGTGCTGATACATTTAAAAAACACAAATCTGGAAACAGTATTCAATGAGATAGAAAAACAGACCGGATATGCCATTTTTTATGAAAAGAATATTTCTGCATCTACTTTTAATGCTGATTTCCATAATATAAGCTTAGACAAGGTGCTAACTAATGTTTTAAAACCTTTTAATTTAAGCTATCTTCAAAAGGACAAGCAAATTGTTATAATCGAAGATAAGGCATATAGTGAACAAAAAAGTCCGGAGCTTGTCGAAGAGCAAAACCAGGGAAAGACAATAAGGGGTACTGTAAAGGACAGAAACAATGAACCCTTAATCGGCGCGTCCATTACCGTCAAAGGCAATACTAAAACAGGAACTGTCACCGATATAGATGGAGCCTTCAAGCTAGATATACCTGACGGGGATGTAACGATTATTATTACATATCTGGGTTATGAAACAGTTGAAACCCCTGTGGATAAGCAGGTAGAATTTAATATAATTCTACGTGAAAAAGAGTCGTTGCTAAAAGAAGTCGTTGCTGTAGGCTATGGGACACAGGTAAAACAGAATCTGACAGGCTCTGTCGAAGTCATAAGTCCTAAGAGCCTGAAGGACAGGCCTGCGACAAACACGTCTCAACTTTTACAAGGTACTGTTTCAGGAGTGAATTTCACGTATAACAATTATGGAGCTGAACCAGGAGCCCCCTTGTCATTAACTATCAGGGGGCAAGGAAGTCCTTATGTAATTATTGACGGTGTAGTTGGAAACCTGAATATGATTAACCCTAACGATATAGAGAACATTTCCGTTCTAAAGGATGCCGCAGCCTCTGCAATATATGGGGCGCGTGCGCCGTATGGGGTTGTATTGATCACCACAAAATCCGGGAAAAATAATCAAAAGATACGTGTCGACTTTTCAGCTAATGCATCCTTCACAAAAGTCATAAACAAACCGAAGCTTGTAGATTCCTACACGTTTGTAAGAGCGATGAATGAAATGCATGATAATCAGGGTGTGGCCAGGCTTTTCAATCAGGAAACAGTATATAGGATCATTGATTATATAAATGATCCTACCCTTCCCCAAACAATACCAGATCCGAATAACCCGAACAAATGGCTGGAATACCAATATGCGAACGGAAATAATGATTGGATAGATATTCATTATGGAGCAGGAATGAGAAATCAGGAGAATTTGTCGCTCAGTGGAGGCGGAGACAAGATATCTTTTTTCATTTCAGCAGGACATGCATATGAAAAAGGGCCATTCCGTTATGGAACGGATAATTATAGGCGTACTAACTTTAATTCCAGATTAGACTTTAATTTAACCAAATGGTGGACAGTCTCATCAAATACAAGAATAGTGGAATCTGTCAGAAAATTTCCTAACGGCGATAATGATGGCAGTTACAGGACTATGATTCACCATATCATAAGGTCGCAGCCACAGGATTATCTCAAATCTCCTAATGGATATTACTCGCTACGGTCCCGTATTCCTAATATGGAAGCTGGGGTTGAGCATACGACCAATAGGGGGCTTGTACAGCGTTTGGCAACAGAAATTACACCTGTTAAAAACTGGAAAATTAATGCCGACTATGCAATAGATTTTTTGTATACAGACTTTGATAATACAAAGCCGGTCGTATATTTGGATAATGTAGACGGTACTTTGTATCCTCTCCCGTCAACACTGCCGAGTTCGATAACAAAAAGCAAGGCACATACTAACTACCAGTCGTATAATATTTATACCTCTTATGAGGGGAGAATTAAAGAGACTCATAATTTTAAAGTTATGATCGGTTTACAGCACGAATCAAACAGCTACGACAAGCTGCAAGGAGCCAAGAAAGATTTGATAACCCCGAACGTACCTTCTATAACGACTGCGACTGGAGAACAAACGTCAACTGATAATATGACGCACTGGTCGACATTGGGATATTTTGCTCGCCTGAATTATGATTATAAAGGAAAATACCTGTTCGAAACCAATGTACGTTATGACGGTACATCCAAATTTACCAAAGGAAACAGATGGGGAGCATTCCCTTCTTTTTCTGCCGGATGGAATGTATCCCGTGAAAATTTCTGGGAATCTATATCAAATTATGTCAACAGCTTTAAAGTGAGAGCTTCATGGGGCCGTCTTGGAAATCAGGATGTCAACGCTTATCAAGACCTTCCTTTACTTTCTATTAATTCGCAATTGCCATGGATAATCAATGACAATCGTCCGACCTATGTTACTGGGCCCAATTTGGTTAACGAAAACCTTACATGGGAAACGTCAGAAACTGCCAACCTTGGTATTGACCTTGGATTCTTCAATAACAGACTGCAAGTAACAGCGGATATCTATCAAAGGCTAACGTTTAATCGATTGGGCCCTGCAGAAGCCTTGCCAGCTGTTTTAGGAGCATCAATGCCTCAAAAAAATAACGCAGAACTCAGGACTCGTGGTTGGGATTTGTCGTTGTCATGGAGGGATAACCCAAGTAAAGACTTCTCATATTCGGTAACAGCAATGCTTTTTGACTATAAGTCCGTATATGCTAAATATAATAATCCGACAGGTATCCTTTCGTCAACATACGAAGGCCAAGAATCAGGTACTATTTGGGGCTATAAAACTCTAGGGCTGATACAGACACAAGAACAGGCGGATGAAATAAACGCGACTGGAAGCCAAAATTTTATCAGTGCGCAAACATGGAGAACGGGGGACGTAATGTACGCCGACCTGAATGGAGATGACAAGATTGATAAAGGGAAAAATACGATTGATGATCATGGAGACTGGACAATTATAGGAAACACCACTCCCCGGTATCAGTTTGGATTAACCTTTACGGCTACTTGGAAAGGCTTTGATATGAAAGCTTTTTTTCAGGGAACTGCTAAGCGTGATTTTTGGCTCGATGGAAATGTGTTCTGGGGTTTCAGGCAATGGAATCAAAGTTCTTTATTCCCTCATCATATGGATTATTACAGAGACGCCGAAGGCGACCTTTTTTCCGGCTTGGGTGTGAATACCGATGCTTATTTTCCAAGACCTTACAGTAATGCTACTACGGATGCAAAAAATAAGCAACAGCAAACGAGGTATCTGCAAGATGGATCATATATAAGATTAAAAAATCTTCAGTTTGGATATACATTGCCTCAGTCGTTGCTAAAAAAAATTAATATTCAAGATATGAGAATATATGTATCGGGAGAAAATATCTGGACAAAAACGAGTTTGTCTCCCGGTTTCGATCCCGAAACTGCAAATATGGGAGAGTTGGGAAACGGGAAATCTATGTTTACACAGGCCGTTTATGCTGTTGGGTTGAATGTTTCATTCTAAAAAAAATATTGAAATGAAAAATATTAAAATATATTTACTGCTGTTGTTGGGAACAAACGTATTGTTTTTTACTTCATGTGAAGATCTTTTAGATAAAGATCCGCTAACCGAGATTAGTAACAATGCCTATTGGAAGACCGCTTCGGATCTTAATGGTTACGTTCTGCAATTTTATCCTTCATTTCCTACAATTGGAGGAGTTGGAAATTATACAGGAATGTTAAGTTGGGATGCTACCAGAGGTACCGATACTCAAATAACGGCATCACCGAATACCTTTATGAATGGCGCAAGTTCTGCCGTGACCACTGCCGGCGGTATTGATGCCGTTAATTCATCGACATGGTCGTGGGGAAAGATTCGCAATATAAATACATTTTTTGACAATTATACGAAATGTGAAGATCCCTTAAACTCGTATGCCCACTATCTAGGAGAAGCACATTTTTTTAAAGCATGGTTCTATTTCGAAAAAGTAAGAGACTATGGCGATGTTCCTTGGTATACAAATGCGTTGGAATTAACATCCGAAGGGCTGTATGCCGGACGCAACCCTCGTACCCAAGTTGTAGACTCCATTCTATGGCACTTGGATCAGGCCTTTGAACACCTGAATCTTTTAAGCGCAGTCAATGGAGGAAACAATCGTTTGAGTAAAGAGGCTGCACTACTGTTTAAGTCAAGGGTTGCTCTTTACGAAGGGACTTGGCAGAAATACCACAAAGGAACAGACTTTGCTACTCTTGGCGCCGATCCTAATAAATATTTTAGGATAGCGGCGGATGCCGCGGAAAAACTGATTGATGGTGCAGAGTATACCAAGGGTATATACTCAGGTAACGATTATGAAGAAGTCTACAACCGGATGTTTTCTCTCATCGATCAAAGTAATAATAAAGAAGTAATATTATGGCGCAAATTTAATAATTCTCTGGGTTCCAGTCATCAATTTCAGACTTATGTATCGGGCAGGACGGGCGGTATATCTGTAACATTGCAACAAATTCAGCATTATCTTAAACGCGACGGACAACCGTACGATTATATTATAACCGGAAAAACGACAAAAGGTAGCGCTTTCCTTACCAAAATAGGTACTGACTGTGATCCTCGCCTGTCCCAGTTAGTCTGGGTGCCCGGTAAGGTTATGTATGGCTCAGCAATATTCTCAAAGCCTTATCTCGATAAATCCGGAGAAGATCTGAACAATACAGGATTCCAATACCGAAAAGGAAATGACCCTACATCTCCGCAAGCCGGACCCGTCTATGATTCTAGCTGTGAAACCGGCAGTATTGTCTTTAGATATGCTGAAGCTTTGCTTAACTATGCTGAAGCTAAAAGCGAACTGGGTGAAGTTGCAAATTATGCAAAATCCCTGAATCTACTCCGCAAGAGAGTTAATATGCCTGACTTCAATGTTAAGAGCGACCCATATTATGCTGATTACTCAGACTATGGCTATATTATTTCCAACGAGCTTAGGGAAATCCGTCGTGAACGTACGGTCGAATTAGCTTGTGAAGGATACAGGTATGACGACATCAGGCGTTGGGCTGCACACAATTTGCTTAAAGGTAAAAGTCCAAAAGGTTATCCGTTAAATAATTCGGAGTGGGGAACGACTACGATAAGCTATAGAGTTGACGGAAACGGCTTTCTGGAACCTTATGCTACCCAACTGCCTAATGGCTATGGATTTAAAGAAAACAGAGATTATCTGCGCTGCATACCTCTGAATGAAATTGTTCTAAATCCTAATTTAAAGCAAAATCCCGGATGGGATCAATAGACAAATTTATAAATTTAAATTTAATTCGTACTAAAATGAAAGCAAAAGAACAAATGATGATTGTAGCTGCTCATAGATGTAACGAAATTAGTAAATTGAGCGCTGCCATAGATTATGGAATAGAAAATTTTGAAGTGGATATTCATGTCCAAGTTATAGATGGGGTTCCTACACTGATGATTGGTCACGAAATCGCAACAGCTACGGGGCAAACTTTTGAAGACTATATAGGTGATCTGATGTCCATGTATCCTGAGTTCAAGTTTTTATGGTTAGACATGAAAGATTTGAAAAGTATAGACAATGAAGCTTTGATAAAAGAGGTACTTAATAAATTAGATGATAAATACAGTATAAAACATCGGGTTTTGGTCGAAAGCCAATATATACAGTATTTGACGTCATTTGCAAATGAAGGATGGACTGTCAGTTTTTATTGTAGTTGGAGTAGTTTGCAAGGAAAAACACCTGAGCAACAAAAAGTTATTTGTGACGAATGGTTACAATCCATGCAAAAATATAATGTTGATGGAATTAGTTTTGATGCTACAGTTTATGAAGTGATAAGAGATAATTTCGCAGGTAAAACGGTCAATGATCGCATTGTCAAGCAATATTCATGGGATCTTTCTTTATCATATACCACTCCGGATCTTGACGAAAAATTACAAAAATACACTTCTCTGTCAGTGCTTCTTATTGTTTTTTCAGCAAAGATTACAAAAAAAATAATAACAGATGTTGAATTTGCAGAAAATGGTGTTGCAACCAATATGGGAGAACCCATAGACTCTTTGCCTGTCCAGCCGGGAGTTAACAAAATTGAAACGCAATACAACAGCACATACAATAAATATGAGGCAAAATTTGATGGTACTAACTTTTTTTATATCCCGTATCAGAAGGACGATATTATCGGTAATGCTTTATCCAGTGGCAAATTTTCTATGGAATTGCTGTTTACCCCTGATGAAGGAGGCAACCCGTTTGCTTCCATGGAATACGGAGGATTAGGGTATGAATTGACAAAAGCGGGAGATTTGGAATTTTGGTATAATGCAGATAACAAATATGTATTACCTGGTGATAGTTTTAAAACCAAAGTTCAGTTAGGGGAAAATATATACTACCATGTTTTTGTTACTTATAACGGAACGGTATTTAAATTGTATGTCGATGGAACCAAAATAAAAGAAGAAGCTGTATCTGGACAATTTACTTTTCCTCAACAGAACCAGTCGCCACAACTCCTTTTTGGAATAGGCGCTGACTATATTGATAAATCAACGTTGTCTTTTCAAAATCCGTTTACCGGTAGAATCATACATGCCAAGCTCTACGATGAGGTACTTAATGAGCTGGAAATCAAAAGGATTACAGAAAGCGCAATACCACAATTAATTACAGATGTTGAGTTTGCAGAAAATGGCGTTGCAACCAATATGGGAAAACCCATAGACTCCTTACCTGTTCAATCCGGTGTTAATAAAATTGAGACACAATACAACAGCTCATACAACAAGTATGAAGCAAAATTTGACGGTACCAATTTTTTCTATATTCCGTATTCTAAAGACGATGTGATTGGTGATGCAATACAAAATGATTTTTCAATGGAACTGTTGTTTACTCCTGATGGAGGAATCAATCCGTTTGCCTCTATGGAGTATGGTGGTTTGGGATATGAATTGACAAAAGCGGAAGATTTGGAATTCTGGTATAATATGGATGGTCAATATGTTTTACCCGGTGAAGATTTCAAGACTGGAATTCAATTAGGAAAAAACATATACTATCATGTTATTGTAACATACGACGGTATAACATTCAAAATGTATATCGACGGTATAAAAGTGAAAGAAGAAAGCGCTTCTGGACAATTCACTTTTCCTCGACAGAACGAGTCTCCTCAACTCCTTTTGGGAATAGGCGCCGACTATGTTGACAGACCGATCATTACCCTGCAAAGCCCGTTTATTGGTAAAATCGTACATGCGAAAATATATAGGGGGGCACTTAGCGAATGGGCCATTAAAAATCTCACGGAAAATATCTCCAAAAGGAATGAATAATCTGAATTTTGGATTTATTTGATGTATTGTTTTGAGGGCGATTCTTGTGTGTCATGTTTTACAAAATACATGAAAGTCGCCCTACAAACAGATGTTATCATGTAATTTTCTTATTTTTATGTTTATTAAAATGAAACACGCCATTGTGCTCGTTCTGTTCTTTCTGTCAATGAACATGTCGGCACAAAACGATACTTCCATTATTCGCATCGGTCTGATTGCAGATATTCAATATTGTGATTGTGATAAATCAGGGAACAGATATTATAGAAACACATTGCAAAAACTGGTTGAATGTGTTGACGACCTGAATGGAAAAGAGGTACAGTTTACCATTAATTTAGGTGATTTGGTAGATAGGGATACCCCCCGCAATATAGATTCTGTACTTATCCGTTTGGATAAATTGGATGCGGTAGTATATAATCTGACAGGGAACCATGACTATGGAGATGTGCAAGATAACGACCAACTCTATAAACGACTGAATATGCCCGGAGAATATTATTCTTTCAACAAAGGCAACTGGCATTTTATAATGCTCAACACAAATGAGATTGCATCGTATGCCAATGTAAAAGGGACGGAAAAGGATGTCGAATTAGCTGAAATGCTGCAAAAGATAAAAGACCAGAAGCGTCCAAACGGAGCCAGTTACAATGGAGGAATAAGCAAAAAACAAATGCAGTGGCTCGAACAAGAACTGAAAAAATCGCAACAGGATTCTGTAAATACGCTGATATTTTCGCATCATCCTCTTTATGGAGTTAAAGGTTTAACGGCCCTGAATGATATAGAAATAATAGATCTTTTATCGAAATATCCTACAACTGTAAAAGGTGTGATTAGCGGGCATCATCATGCCGGAGCATTTGGCGTTTATAAAGATATACCTTTTATCACCACCGAAGGTATGGTAGAAACAGAATCTATCAATGCCTATGGAATTGTAACAATATATCCGGATAAAATAGAACTGGAAGGAAAAGGCAGTACCAAATCCCGCACAATCTTATTAAATGGAAATTAGATGTTCTTGTTTGTTTTTAACCCTATAATTATAATATAGGGTCTTGACAAACAATAATTTTTTCCTCATAACTCATTAAAATATTAAAGATGAAAAAGATAAAAATCCTGTTCATCCTATCCTTTGTACTTTCTTCATATTCATATGCTCAATATCCTCAAAAAATACAGAATTCTCACAGAATTCTCGCCTTAAATATAGATAACCTGAATCGAACATTAGAAGAGGATATTGATAAATATGAAAGAATAATATTAAATTCCAACTCTGAAATTGTATTGCTTGAATGTACCGGTAGCAAAACGACTGATGACTTGGGTAATGGTATTGTAGACAGGATAGCCAAAGGAACAAAGATGCGTGTAAATTTTGTCCTGTCGGAAGGAAATATACATGGACTATTGACAAAAGAGCAGCCGATTTCAATAAAAGATACACTCTTTGATGATAACCGGGTTTCTGTAATAGAACTCGGGAGATCAGTGCTAGTTTGTCCTTTTGGGACACTATCGGCAGATAATGGAAAGCTGGTGGAAAAAATAACCGATGGATGCAGTGCTTACGACAAGCCTGTATTGTTATTTACATTTTCGGATTTTGCGCAAGAGTCTCAAACCATGAAGTTATTATTGAAAAATTGGAATTATCTCAATAATCCAGGGAACAACCAGTCAGGAAGCGCTTTAGGTACTTATATTTTTGGATACACGAAGCAAGGCGAGGTATATTCAAAAGTACAATCAGGTATAGTTGATATTAGCGAAGATGTGGGAACTCAACGTTCTACATATCTCGATCTACGTTACAAAACCAAAGCAATGGATATAATGGGGACTATTCCCTATTTGCAAAATCCAAACGAAAACGAAGTATCCGTAATGTGGCTCACAAATGTTCCGTGTAGAAGTTGGATTGAATATGGGACGGACTCTGTGGACATGAAGCGTGTTTATAGTTCTATAGACGGAGTAATGATCGCGAATAATAAGGTGAACCGAATCCGTTTGACAGACCTGAAACCTGCCACAAAATATTATTATAGAGTCGTATCTCAGGAAATAACGGTATACTCCAGCTATTACAAGGAATTTGGCGATACCGTTAGGTCAAGTATAAAATCATTTTCCACTTGGGATAAAAACAGGACAGACTTCAGGATGATCGTATTTAACGATGTACATCGGAATTTCAATATGTTTAAGAAATTATTCAGTCATGTAAATAAAGAACCTTATGATCTGGTGGTCTTCAATGGAGACTGTTTCGATGATTTGGAAAGAGAAGGAGATTTGACCGGTAGTTTATCGACTTATACGTCTGTTATTAAGAATGATGAGATACCATCTGTTTTTATCAGGGGAAATCACGAAAATAGGGGACAATATTCTTTATGCCTCAGAGATTATGTAGAACAGATGAATAACACTCCTTATGGAGCTTTTAGTTTAGGCGACACGCGCTTTGTGATATTAGACACGGGAGAAGATAAGCCTGACAATTTTTGGGTATACTATGGCATGAATGATTTTACACAATATAGAATCAATCAGGCAAAATTCTTAAAAAAAGAATTGGCTTCAAACGAATTTATTAACGCAAGAAAAAGAATACTTATCCATCATATTCCTCTATGGGGAAATCGTGGTAAATATGAACCATGTGCGGAATTATGGAATCCAATATTACATAATGCACCTTTCGATATAGCTCTAAATGGACATATTCACACTTTTAGATATATCAGGAAAAATGAGATGGGCAATACATATCCGGTTGTTATCGGAGGTGGAAAAACAGATTCTACTTGTACCATTATTATTGTGGATAAGAAAGGTACAGAGATGGCTATTCGTGTTCTGGATATAAACGGAAATGTTCTGTTGGAATTGGAATGTAATTAATATCAATTAACTAAATAAAATAACTAATAAAAATAAAATTATGAAACCTACATCATTTAAATTTTTGTCATTTTTTATCATATCGCTTTTCTCTATTTTTCCGTTTATCTCTTGTAGTGATGATAAGGACGATGACGGACTTAAAATAAAGTATTTCATCCTAAGTTCTGAAATTCTCGAGCTTGATATAGAAGCATCGGAAGGTGTCATAGACGTTAAGACTAATTTGCCGGGGATTACCGTTAATGTTGAGGATAGTTGGTGCAAAGCCGTGTTGAACGGAACAGAACTTAAAGTAAAGGTTGAAGAATTTAATGGAGATGCGGACGAACGAAACACTAATGTTACCCTAAAAGCCGGTAATGAGACCAAGACTCTCAAAGTAACTCAAAGCGCCTTGTCTGATCAAAAAATTAAAATTGCCAGTGCTACGGCAGAATATTCACATTCGGCAAATGGAATTGAGTTTTCATTTGACAATGATCTTGATACATATTTCATGTCACACTGGACTCAAACTATATTTCCTTTTGATGTTATATACAATTTCGATGATATTAAGAAAATAGACTTCTTTATTTATCAACCAAGGCCTGGAGGGGAGAAAAAAAATGGACTGTTAGGAAAACTTGAAGTATGGTATGCAACTAAAGAAAATCCCGGATTTACTAAATATAAGGATTATGATTTCGAAACAGCTCCTGATGTCCGGAAAATAGAATTCATTCCGGCATTAACCAATCCGACTCAGATCAAATTTGTCTTGTACAAGGGGTATGGAACCGGTACATATGCAGCGATAGGGGAAATGGAATTCTATAGGGCAGGTAAGAAGAAATAACTTATTGTGTTCTTATTTCGGGAATGTTGCAAAATAAACCTTAATATCATAGAGACTTGTTCTTGCAAGATTAGCTATAAAGTATCATACGAAAATATAAAATAAAGATGAAGAAAATATCGATATTATTAATCTTAACTATATGTGTTCTTTTTTTACACACGTCCTGTAATTCAGATGATGAGATTAGCCTCAAAGGTTTCTACATAGAATTTGGCTCAGACTCGCTTGTTTTTAATAAAAACGCTTCACAGGAGATAATTATACTTGAAACTAATATGCCGCAAATTCTTGTTGAAGTCCCTGTTGATTGGTGCGAGGCCACATTAAATGGATATGACCTTACCATAAATGTTGAAGCAAATATAGATATAAGCAGGGATACGGAAATTACAATAAAAGGCAAGACTGTAATTAAAACAATTAAGATAAATCAGAAGGGGATAAATACTCCTCCAACAGGATCTATTCCCGACGATGTTTTAATTCCGGTTTCAAGTGCTTCGGCATCATCTTTTCACTCGGCGAATCCGATTGAATTATCGTTCGACGGCGACTATGATACATATTTTATGACGCATTGGACACAGGCAACGTTCCCTGTTGAGGTAATATATAACTTCAATAATGTGGAAGCTATGGATTATTTCATTTACTATCCCAGACCTGGAGGTGCAAATAAAAATGGGCTCTTGGGAGAGTTTGAAGTGTGGTATGCGACAGAAGGTAACCCTGCATTTACCAAACTTGATAATTTCGACTTTAAAAACTCGCCTACATCGGTGAGAATAAACTTCGCTTCGAGATTAATAAAACCTACACAAGTTAAATTTGTCTTATATCGTGGTTATGGATCAGGTACTTATGCTGCAATTGGGGAAATGGAATTTTATCGGCGTAATCCTGAAGCTTTCGACTGTTTATCGGTCTTTACGGATTATTCATGTTCGGAACTAAAAGATGGTATTACGTTGTCTGCAATCGAAAATATTAGCGATCCATTTTTTAAGTATCTGGCAACAGAAATATATAATAAAGATTACGATTCAGAATTCAGGATACAGGAGTATAAGGCGTATCAACATCCGAGTATAATGGCTGCAATAAATAAGACAAGCACATACAGTTTGCTTGATAATCCTACGGGAATATATGTGGATGCCAACGAAGAACTGATTGTTTTAGCAAATGATCCCGGGATAAGTAATGTCTCTTTACAGATAATTGATCTGGCGAACGGCTATGGCTCAAGTTCATCGTATGGTATCTCAAAAGGAGTAAATAAAATAAAAACGGCATCGAAAGGATTAGCATATGTGATGTACCATACCAATACAGGCAACGAGGCGTCGATAAAATTAAATATTGTTACAGGCAAAGTTAATGGATACTTCGACAGTAAGAAACATAATAAAGAAGACTGGGGGCGATTGCTGGAAAAAGCAACCGATACTTATTTCGACGTATTAGGACAATATTCGCACCTGACCTTTCCCGTTGCCGATTTTAAAAGATATACTCCTGACGGAAAGGCGCTCATCGATAAATATGATGAATTAGTTTATCTTGAGATGGAATTCATGGGCCTTGTGAAATATGGAAAAATGTTTAAAAACAAGATGTATTTCCATATTGATTATGGTACCACACTCATGTATGCTACAGCCTACCGTACGGCATATAGAGCTAGTACGATGGCGACTATGTGCAATTTGTCCACACTCACCGCCAGTTGCTGGGGACCGGCTCACGAAGTGGGGCATGTAAACCAGACACGTCCGGGGATGAGGTGGCAAGGCATGACTGAGGTGACGAATAATATACATTCTCTTCATGTTCAGACTACATTTGGAAACACATCGCGCCTTGTAATAGATAATGTTTACGTAAAAGCTTTTACAGGAAGCAATTCAATAATAAACGCACGAACTGCTTTTGCCGAGAGCACAGATGTATTTGAACAACTTATTCCGTTCTGGCAACTGAAATTGTACCTTATGGATGCGCTGGGAAGAAGTGAATTTTATAAGGATGTTTATGAGCATTACAGAACCACTCCCGTATTGTCAGCCACACAGTTGACAGATGGCGTATATCAGCTGGATTTTATCAGAACGACATGTAAGATAGCCAACCTTGATTTAACCGATTTTTTTGAGGTATGGGGATTTCTACGCGCAGTTAATATTGAAATTAACGATTATAACACGGTAAAGTTAACAATTACACAGCAACAAGTTGATGATCTTAAAGCCGAGATTGCGGCAAAAAATTATCCGAAGCCAAAACATTCAAATATCCATTTAATTACAGATCTCAATGTATCGGATTATAAAAATTAATAATATTTTAAGAAGAGAATTCTTATTCAAGTATATCGTATGATGATTATAAGCTAGTATCTCTACGACTGTACATCATCTATGAGTGAGAAACACCTCTGGCGAAATGCTCCTCCTTAACATTATGAAGACAGGGGAAGCCCTGGTCGTAACGGTACTTCCCAAATCACCGGAAGTCAAAGACCCCGCGGCGGAGCAGCTGATCCCGCTGAACCTGAAAGGCAGCCCGCAGGAACTGGACGCAGGCTTTATCGAAGCCATACGGTCGCCGGTAACGAAATCGACCGGCCTGATGACCAACATGGCGGAATACGAAAAGTCGGTCGGGAAAGCCGAACAGGAATCAAAGGAGGTAAAAGACCGGCAGGATACAATCGATAAGCACGTCAGGGAAGCAGAAACCGCCGAAAAAGCGGGCAAGACGAAAGACGCGCTGGCGGCATACGCGAAGGCCCTTGAGCTGGATAAAACGAATACGAAAATCCGGCTGAAGATAAACAGCCTGAAAATAAAGGCCGCCGGATGCGGGGATATATTTTCCACCGCTGCACCGTCCATGCCCGTCAGGGAAGAATCCCCTGTAGAAGAGCCGGAGGAAGACGATAATCCTGGGGATGAGGACGAATAACTGTGTAACGGCCAACGCTAGTTTTAACAAATTCATTACTTATAACTTTAAACTTTAAAATTTAAAATTATGGCACTGAATATCACCACGGCAGTACGCGTATTTATCATCGACAAGCCGGGCATAGAGATACCCGACCCCGACCCTAAAATGTCGCTGGAAAGCGTGATGTCGCTTTATTCGGGCATGTACCCCGAACTGACCACCGCTACCATCCTCGGCCCCGAATACCGGGACGATAAGATTGTCTACCGCTTCAAATCCGTAATAGGGACAAAAGGATGAAAAAGCGATGCATACAAAGGAAAGAACTGTACAGACATCTGGGGCATATCCTCCTGAAAGAGTCGCGGCGGACGGACGTCTCACGGGGCGTAAGCCTCCAAAAGCGGATAAGGCCGCAGGCGGGAAGCCAGGAAATGATTTTCTGAAAACGATTTTCCGCCCTATCCCGGCAACGCAACGGAACCCGCTGTTTAACAGGAAGAATTACCGTTTTCTGTATGAGTCGGCAAGGAACTACTCGGATCTTTCGGGTAGTTCCTTCGGCTTGATACCGGATGACAAGGACTTTAGCGGGCTGTTCCGGTATTTTGAAAGCCTGCTCCCCAAAGGACAGCATTTATTGCTGACAGAAGAAAAAAGGAAGCTGTCGTTCAGGGTATGGTTCGGCTATGACTTTTTAATGGGCGAAGTCTTTTTCATTCCCATCCAAATACTGGACAAAACCGGAGGCGTCTTCAGGGATATACTCCTGTTATTTTTCCAACTGTTCCAACAAACGCATCACTTCCCCAAAAAGAAAGACCTGTACGATTATGAAATGATCGTGGACAGCTACCTGGAGGAATGGCGCGGACAGGACATCGACCCGGAGGCGCGTGATTTCCTGGCGGCTTACCAAAAAGGATATATCGACCACACCTTTTCGCTGGTATATCAAAAGCCCGGACATTCGATAGCCGGACTGGAAAAAATGATTAAAGGCTATATACCAAAAAGCAAACGGGAGAAAAGGCTGATAGCTTCCATCCGGCAGGGGATCAATATATTACGGATGAATAAAAATATTTTCAGTTATGTCCGCCGCCCGGCAGAAAACGACGATAATTTTTACGGACCGGATGATGACGACTACATCATCGAAGCGGAACGCCTGTTGCGCTTTGTGTATTCCGGCAACGATTATGTTTCCGAAAGCTTACTCGAATATATCAGTATGGCGAGCCAGGACAATGCCAACGACTATTTCCCGCGTAATTCCCTTGTCCTTTCACCGGATACGGACAGGCTGCTCGAACCGGATTTCATCGAGCGCTTCTTTACATGGCTTACTGAATTTATAAATATACTCTACGATTATGAATAAACTGAACGATATACTCGAACAGCGGCAGGTTCCAGAAATGGCCCTTGTCGTTTATAAAAACAGTAAGACCGGCGCGGCTTATATCGAATCGCACCGGATAAACGAAAAGGGACGGATGCTCGCCGGGCGCCCCCTGACGCTGAAATGCATCACGGAGCTTGCCGAGTCCTTCTCCGCGGAGCAGGGCAATACCCCGCATGGCAGGATACCCCCAAATATGCTATACTCCGATACCCGGAAAGGGCGTGAAAGATATGTCTGGTACAGCCCGCCCGGGAAAAGGATGATGTTCTTTTCAAAGAGCCTGAATATCAAAGACGGCAAATACCATCTGCCCGGCATTATCTACGATACGGACGGCGAGCGCCTCGATGTATATGCCTTTACGGAAGAAAGGCCGGAGGCAGGCAGCATCCTGTACAAAGCCCCGCTGTTCAACGTTACCGGGCAAAAGGTTTGCCTGGGTAACGCTAAGGTCAATTTTCCCGGCAATCCCACATTCGATGATTATACAGCATT
>NZ_BAAHWU010000057.1:0-16658 GCF_054601275.1 Dysgonomonas reticulitermitis
TTTTTCTAATTAAAAGTTAATGCAGCAGATGGAGCTTTTTTATCCAGGAAAGATATTCAATTTGGAGTTTCCTTTATCTTTCTTTTTTATAAAATACAAACTAACGATTTTTAATTTTTAATTTTTATTTTTTTTAATGCCTTGCCCTGAAAAATTAATACTTTAAATTATATGAAAATAAAAAAAAATTATCTTTGCACCGAAATATAAGACAAAGAAAATTACATGAGAGAACGAATTGGGAAACTAATCAAACAGGAATCTTTCAGGCAACTCGTAAAATATGGAATAGTGGGAGTCGTCGGATTGATTATCGATATGGGTGTTTTCTATTTACTGGTTAAGAAATTTTCTGTTCATTATCCCTTTTCCTCTTTTATTAGTGGCATGTTGGGGGGTAATATGTCTGTGGGGATGTTAGATATCCTCATATCCAATATTATCAGCAGTACGTTAGCCATTATAAATAATTTTCTTCTAAATAGTTATTTTACCTTTAAAGTAACAGATCAAAAGCTTAAACGTTTTGCCTCTTTTGCCGGTATAGCCGTCGTAGGGATGGTTATAAGCTCCTTACTCCTCACTTTGTTTATCGGTATAATGAAAATAGACGATATGGTGTCAAAAGTATTAGCAATATTTATTGTCGCCGCAATACAATTTGGAATTAATAAATTTTTCACCTTTAAGCAAGGTTAAAAATGCTCATATATCTATCTAAATCTCTGATTTCCCAGAACAAATAAAAAGTATGTTTGTTCTAACTCTATAAAACTAAGCCTACACTCAGAAAATAAAACAAGATGCTCAGTACAGGAATAAGAAAGTACATGTCTAATCCGGTAATAGGCCTATTACCATTTATTCTTTTCATTTTTTTACACACACTAGGTGTAGAGACTGTTTATTCATTATCGTTATCGATTTTGCTGGCTATTATCGGAGAAATATCGATAAGGTCATATTATAAAGGCAGGAGTTTAAGTATAACATTTTATATATCGGGGATATCACTTTTGACAACACTTTTCGTTTGGTTTTTTACTTTTAAATATCTTGACAAGGGAGAGGTATTTGTTATTCTTTGCGAGGTATTTGTCGTCATCATGTTTATGCTGTTACGCGCCAGTAAAACGTATATAGCTGCTGTCTTCTTCCGTCAAAAAAATCTACGTCAGAAGGCTTTGATGAATGAGTATTATAATTCAGCATCTATAATACAGTATGGCCTTACATTTCATATATTTGGTATTGTGTTGTATAGGCAGTTTTTTCATAAAGAGGATGCCGTTGGAGGATTCGATGTCGTTCTATTTTCAATTCTGCCTGTGCTAATAATATTATCTGTTGGCATTTATCAGGTGTATAAGATAAGTAGCCTTTCTGCTAAATTGAAAAAAGAAGAGTGGATACCTATCGTAACTGAAAAAGGAGAAGTGACCGGAAAGATAGCGAAAAGTGTATCATTGAATATGAGAAACAGATTTTTACATCCTGTTGTAAGAGTTGTTCTAACCTCAAAAACTAAAGTATATTTACAGGAAAGAGATGTAAAGGATGTGCTAAGCCCGGGAAAACTCGATTATCCTTTCGAAAAGTATATGCTTTTTAATCATGAAATAAACCTGGCTGCCAGAAATAGTATCAGCAAAATGGTCGGAGACGACTTGGATATTTCTATAAAATTTGTATTAAAATACGTATTTGAAAATGATAATACAAAACGGTTAAACTTTCTTTTTGTAGCGGAGATCGATGATGAAGATAAGATAAAGAAAAACAATCTGATGACAGGCAAATTCTGGACTATAAAGCAAATCGAAGAGAGTTTCGCGGATGAGATATTCAGTGAATGTTTTGAATTGGAATTCGAATATCTAAAAAATATGGTATTGATGCCTTCTTCTTCCCATTTCATTGGAAAAGCGGCTAATTAAGCATAAGTGGTCGGAAGATTTCAATATATCATATATTATTGTTTATCAATTCAATAGCTTGTAATCAGGTCGGTAAATATATTTTATGACACTGAGATACACTGAGCAGACACGGAGAAACACTGAGTTTTTTTAGTCTCAGTGAACCTCAGTGTTTCTCCGTGTCTGCTCAGTGGTACTCAGTGTAACTGTTTTTTTCTGATAAAATAAGTTGTAATTAACTAATAGCTAATACTATAAAATCTTCCGACCACTCCTGCTAATTAAGCTCTTTTCTTTTTCTCCACACCTGATACGAGTTTACAAGATTCTGCCACAGCACATATGCTCCCGGCCCTAAAGACGATATTGGATTTAGATATATTTGCGCCATCCAGATCGCTAAAATTGTATTTTTTTGACCTAATCCTTGCCCGCCTGCTACGGTATCGTCATACATACGACCTAATCTGCGCCCGATAAGGAATTGACCTATACAGACGATAAAGGCTCCAAATGCAATTGATATTTCTACCTTATAGTCAGGACTTTCCTGATCTACAATAAACTGAACTGTTTTTCCTGATATAATAATGAGAGCCAATGACCAAAGGTAGAACGATATACTTTTCATTCTCTTTACCTCGTGGTGTATCTTTGGAGCCAGTTTTTGCAGTAATAAAGCGCAGAAAAAAGGCAAAAATAAGAGAAGCGAGACTTTCTGAAAAATAATCCACACCGAGTCGATAAACGAAGATGAGCCAACCTCTCCGATAGCCGCGAAAAATATGGGGCTAACGAATATTACCATCAGGTTACACAATAAGCTATATGCTGTGAGGCTTTCCACATTTCCTCCGAGCATACCTGTTATAACCGGAGCAGAGGTGGCTGTAGGAGCCAATACGCAAATCATAATCCCCTGGGCTACAATTGCGTTTATTGGTGAGAGAATCATATAAACAGATATGCTGCCCACTACTTGTATCAGAATAAGCCACAGATGTAGACGGGAAATGCGTATATCCTTGACATTGATATTACAATAAGTGAAAAACAGCATGATTGCGATCAGATAGGGAGTAATAAAGCTTAAAGCTCCTACATATTTGTGGAGTAGAATGCCTAAAATCATTGCAATAGGCATCATATAAGACTTTATTTTATTTAGCATGTAGTTTCTTATATCTCCGGTTGTAGTTGTAGTTATATTATTCTTTTTCGCCTTCCTGCTCTTTCCTGTATGCAATAGGAAGGGCGATAGCACAATACAGCGTCAGGAGGGCTGAAATAAGTAATGTTACGACCCAACCTCTCATGTCGACAAACATCAGATATGCTGAAACGCAAATAAGTAATACGGAAAATATCTGAATATTGAAAAGCCGTTTCCCTCTCAGGCTCTTACCCGGATAGGGTGTTGTAAATGTGGTAGCGGCAAATCCGGCAGCTCCGCCTATTAGCATATATTTTGCGATAGTAGTATCAAAACTGTGCATAACAGCTGCTGCCAGTATAGCAATCGCAGATACTTGAAATAAAATGTTTTTTAGTTTTTGGTTCGATTTCATTCTATGATATATACGTCCTCATTGTCCTTCTTCATGAGGTAATTTTCACGAACAAACTTTTCAATTTGATCTTTGTCAAATTGCAATTGTTCGAGTTTCTGTTTATCTTCGGTGGTTTTATTTCTATAATATTCTATTTGATTATCCAGTTCCATAATTTGGGCATCATAACCAATTCGGGCAAAAATATTGCTTTCGCTTATAAAAAAAGCAAATACAATAATTACAAATATAATCAGCAATTGCACTTTTGTATATCTGGTAATGAGGTAATTAAATATTGATTTTAGAAATTTCATACAATAAAAAATAAAGGCGATTGATTATAAACCCACCTTGCAAAGATATATATTTGTAATTACATTTTATGATCTTAATCCGAACATTATTAAATGGCCAATGGTTAAAGAAAATATAGAGAAGAAATACAGGAACTATTTGTTGCTTGAAAAATCTTTGTCGCCAAACTCTATTGATGCGTATATGGCCGACTTGGCCAAGTTGTCTGATTTTTTAGGGAATGAGGGCCTAAAGGTAGAAAATGTAACACTGGACAATCTCCAACAATTTATTGCCCGGCTTTACGATCTGGGTATAAACGCACGTTCGGTAGCGCGTACCATATCGGGTATCAAGTCGTTCTACAACTTCCTTATGCTCGATGGATATGTACAAACCGACCCGACGGAGCTTTTAGAGACGCCTAAAATAGGATTAAAACTCCCGACTGTACTTTCGCTTGACGAAATAGAGTCCTTGATGTCGGTAATAGATTTGTCGGTAAAAGAGGGACAGCGTAACAGAGCCATTCTTGAAACGTTATATAGTTGCGGCCTGCGTATATCAGAGTTGACTAAGCTAAAGTTTTCCGACCTGTTTTTTGACGAGGGCTTTATCAAAGTGGAAGGCAAAGGTAGTAAACAAAGGCTTGTTCCTATATCCCATACGGCTGTAAATGAGATCAATAAATATCTTTATTATCGCCGTGAGATGAAGATAGAAAAAGGGAATGAAGATATTTTATTTTTAAGCAACAGAGGTACTCCGATCTCACGTATTATGGTGTTTCATTTTATAAAAGAGTATGCTGAAAGAGCGGGAATAAAAAAAACAATAAGTCCTCATACATTCAGGCATTCCTTTGCTACCCATTTACTTGAAGGAGGAGCTAATATAAGGGCTATACAATTGATGCTGGGGCATGAGAAAATAACAACAACCGAGATTTATACTCATATGGACAGGGAATACCTGCGCCAGGAGATCATCGAACATCACCCGCGCAATAAGAAGTGAGGAAATAGCATTTTATAGTAAGTAGTAAGTAGTAAGTAATAAGTAGTGAGTAGTAAAAGGAATCAATAAAAATTAGTGACATACTCATTCTCGTCATTGCGAACGGAGTGAAGCAATCCAGTCACTTATTTCCGGATTGCTTCGCCTTTTAGGCTACCAATGACAAATTTTTATATACTGTTGATAATGAGTGAAATGAAAATATATTCAACATATCAAAAATGTAGCGATTTAGCATTCTGTCATATACACATTGTGCCCAAAAGATTGGGTTCCGACTCGCAATGACGAAAGAGTTTGATACGACAATAATTATTTTATAGAACTTAGGTATTTTAAGAACATAATAAATTTTTAAGAAATGAATAAAAGATTTTTTAGACTAGTGGTGGTGGGTGCAATTTCATGCAGCTTCCTGTTTTCTTCGTGTATTGGTCCATTTGCTTTGTCAAATAAACTGTTATCTTGGAACCAGACAGTTAGTGATAAGTTTGTAAATGCTATTTTATTTGTAGTACTATCTCCGGCATATGCAGTCACTCTCACCGGCGACTTATTGTTATTCAATACTATTGAGTTCTGGACAGGCGATAATCCAATCGAAGCCGGCGTGGTGAAAAAAGTTCAGGGAGACAATGGAGTATATACGGTGGAAACGTTAGAAAACGGGTATAAGATAGAAGATGAAGCCGGACAAATAAGCCAATTTATCTATGACAAAGAATCGAATACATGGAGCTTGGTCGCGAATGAAAAAACGACAAAACTGATAACTATATCTGATGATAATAAAAGCGCGATTGTTTATCTTCCAAATGGAGAGGAAAGAAATGTTGAACTTTCCAACAGAGGTGTTTTAGCTTTACAGCAATATGTGGAAAATTCCCAGGTGTATTTTGCAGCCAAATAATATTTGATAAAAAAGGAAGAACCGGTTGAATCTCTTCAATCGGTTTTTTTATGATAATTCGAGGCCAAATTCGTCTTTCAATTTCCGGAGGCTTTCGTTCTCTTCCATCATCAGATTGAATTTCTCAACAGGTGTGAAAGCCAGCTTCTTCTCATTATCTTCACTAATACGAACCTCCATTTTCAGATAGGTATTTTTCAGATTTACGCGTAATCTCGAAAGAATATCCATTCCACTATCCGTCAAACGCTGTTCTTGCACCGGATTGTTTACCACCACTTCAAAAACAGTATTTGCTATAAGATTTGGCAGGCAATTAAGCATCGTATTTTTTAAATGGTGCTCCTCTGTTATTTCTTCAGCATACGCTTTCCATTCGTTAATGAGTTGAAGAGGAGTAAAGCGTTCGTTCAATATTTCGATTGTCATTTCATGACGTTCCTCCTC
Organism: Dysgonomonas reticulitermitis; assembly: GCF_054601275.1. NCBI lineage: Bacteria > Pseudomonadati > Bacteroidota > Bacteroidia > Bacteroidales > Dysgonomonadaceae > Dysgonomonas > Dysgonomonas reticulitermitis. The sequence continues at coordinate 6,141 of NZ_BAAHWU010000057.1, forward strand.
CTTTTCCTTTTTCTGACCGAATGCCGAAATAGAGACTCCCAGTCCACCTATATGAATATTAACAGGCTTTTGCGTTGGCTCTTTTGTTTGGGTTGGAGCCGACGGCATACGAGCATCACTTTTGGGTGCGGCAATAGGTTGGGATTGTGGTGGCTTTGGAGATGTTTTGACCGGATTAGCCGTATTGGGAGCAGGAGTGGTCTCCTGTTGTGAGAATATCGGATCAATTACCTGCTTTTTTTTTTGATCTTCCGGTCCTGCTTGAGGGGAAGATAACTGGCATAGTCGTATTATCGTCAGATCGGAGAGTAGCCGTTTGTTCCGGCTAATCCTGTAATTGAGATCACTTTCGTTAACAATATCGATAGCTTTATACAAGAATTCATTACTGCATTTTTTTGCAGTTTCAATATACCTGTCGCGAATAGATGCCCCTACTTCAAACAAATCCGCCGTTTTAGGATCTTTACACAAAAGCAAATCTCTTAAATGCGTTGCTATCCCTGTAATCACATTGTTGCCATCGAAGCCTTTGGATAATATTTCATTCAGGATAAGTAACCCGTCAACTACATTGTTGGAAAGAATACAGTCTGTCAGACGAAAATAATATTCATAGTCTAACACATTCAGGTTCTCAATAACAGCCTTATATGTGACATTTCCTCCGGTAAAACTTACCACCTGATCGAAGATCGACAAGGCGTCACGCATTCCTCCGTCCGCTTTTTGGGCAAGCACGTTCAAAGCTTCGGGTTCGGTATTTACATTTTCCTGATCGGCTACATACTGAAGATGCTCAACGGTATCTTTTATAGTGATGCGACTGAAATCATATATCTGGCAACGCGAGAGAATAGTCGGTAATATTTTATGCTTCTCGGTAGTTGCTAAAATAAAAATAGCATGATGCGGAGGTTCTTCCAGTGTTTTCAGGAATGCATTGAATGCAGCTTGTGAAAGCATATGTACCTCATCGATGATATATACCTTATATTTCCCTATTTGAGGTGGGATGCGGACTTGCTCTATCAGGGAACGAATATCGTCGACTGAGTTGTTAGAGGCGGCATCCAGCTCATGTATATTGAAAGAGCGTTGTTCGTTAAAAGCAACACACGACTCGCACTGATTGCAAGCTTCACCATTGGCAGCGGGAGACAAACAGTTTATCGTTTTCGCAAAAATACGGGCGCAAGTAGTTTTGCCAACCCCTCTAGGCCCGCAAAAGAGATATGCATGGGCTAACTTTCCCGATGCAATCGCATTCTTCAGAGTCGTGGTTAATGCCCTTTGTCCCACTACCGAGTTGAACGTAACCGGTCGGTATTTTCGCGCTGAAACTATATAATTGTTCATCCTGATTTTCTCCTTTAGCATTACAAAGCTATGAAAAAAAACGGAAAGAAAAAACGGAAAAACCGAAGATTAAGACTCAACTTTTTTAACAGTCTACTCATTCCATTTATATCATCACTAAAAACTATCATCTATTATGGAACAAAAAACAAGCCCTATTGTGACGGAACACATGCTAAAATAGGCTTTAAAGGACTAAGGATTATTGGAATTTCTATTTAAATGAGGGCGCATAAATTGCAAATTTAATTTATACGCTCTTATTTTTTGATTTAAAGTGTTGTTTGCAGAACATTTTTATTATATCTTTGTACCCGCTAACGCAATTTAGCTGCGGATGTGGTGTAATTGGTAGCCACGCCAGACTTAGGATCTGGTGCCGAGAGGCGTGGGGGTTCGAGTCCCTTCATCCGCACAAATAGGACTATTAATCATCTGATTATCAGTCCTATTTTCTTTTATATTCCCCGCTATTTCCCCGAAATATTATAATATTGGGGTATAATCTAAATTGGAAAGAAAAGTCACTATATTTTTAGAAGTTTATCTATACATAAAAAATAGAACTTTTATTGTATTGATACAAAGTAAATAATATATTTATAGCCTAATATAAATCATTTTATTTATAACGCTATGAATAATTACGGAAAAGTATCATTAAACCTTTATTCTATTAGAATAAAGCAGAACGAGGTGTTCCGGTTGTTTCTAAATCGTTACCTATTCTTCTTTTTCGCCATCCTTATTAATTGATATTCAATTAGATCCTATTTTTCTGTATTATACAAACATAAAGGTATGAAATATAAAAAAGGAAAAGTGGTTTTTAAGATTAAAAACCACTTTCCGGTATACTAAATATTTGATTTAGCTAGCTTTCTTCGCTCCGGAGAATTTAACAGCAATATTATCCATACCTGGCACTTCTGTTACAGTAATAGTCAGATCAAGCACTTGTTCTGTAGCAACCGGCATATTTGCCTTTTTAGGTTTATTCTGAACTGTTCCTGATACTTTCACCTTTACAGACGTCGGAGTCTCTAACCCCGGCAGGTTTAAACTAACTGTAGCTTCTGTTTCTTTAAGAGAGATAGCTCCCTCAGCCCTAGCTACAGAAATTCCGTCTACGACAATGTCACCAACAGATTGTCCGGCAAAAGAGAAACCAGCCAGCGTCAGCTTAACATTTTCTCCTGAAGTAGCCAATACGATATCCTTTTTGTCAGTAGCAGGAGTCTGTCCAGGCAGAGTGACAGTTAAGTCACCATTATAAGTCGCTGCTATCTTTTCTGATAAAGTAACTACCTTCACTTTCAATGTTGCGGTTTTATTTTCCTTATCTTTCACAGTAAGGGTAGTTTCACCGGCCTTCACTCCTGTTACGGTAATTACCTTATTAGCCACAGTTGCTGTTGCAACAGTCGCATCAGCCGGAGTAACCTTGTAGTCTCCATTTCCTTCTTTAATATTCACCGTTGCTGTTCCTCCCAACTCAACAGTCACTTCAGTGTTTTCCAAAACCAGATTGGCATCGTCATCACTACTACATGCTGTAAATACAAAAAAGCTTAATGAAAAAGCTAAGAATAAATTAATAATTTTTTTGTTCATTTTAATAATTTTTTTGTTCATTGGTGTTATATATTTAAAATTAGGTTAATCTTTCGATTCAGCCTCTTCATATAAAGTGGCTCTATACTTCTAAAAGATGTATCTCCACATCAAAATTCGGCATCGCCACTTCTCATTTAACACAAAAATAACATAACGAGATATTTGTTAACATTATTGACTGAAACGAATGAAACTGCAATGCAGAAACATATTTATTCTATAAAGTTTAATCAAAACATAACAAATCAGGCAATAAAAATCTTACCTTTGAATTTGAAACATAAAATAATGAACATGAAGAAAAAACTAACAATAGCCCTTGTGGCACACGATCACCGCAAAGCGGATATGGTAGAATGGTGTTATTACAATTCATCTTTTTTATCAAGTCAACACTTGATATGCACAGGGACTACAGGAACTTTGATAAAAGAAGCTTTCGAAGAAAAAGGCATTTATGCTGATATTACCCGCATGAATTCGGGTCCTCTTGGTGGCGATGCTGAAATTGCAGCTATGGTAGTACGACAAGAAGTGGATTTAGCCATTTTTTTGATAGATGACCTGAATCCCCAACCCCATGAAGCAGACATTATGATGTTGCTCCGCCAATGCCGTGTACATAATGTGCCCATTGCATGCAATCGCTACAGTGCCGATCTGATGATAACCAGCACACTTTGGGATATCGAAGATTACACACCTACCCGACCGCGGTATGAGCTTTTTGACAGGGCTAAATTCGACGCTGATTTCAGAAGAATAAAAGAATAAAGGAGAGGGTGTGTCAAAAGCTCTTTGACACACCCCTTCACTACCGCGCGAATCTTTCGCGTGGCTTATCTAATCGCCACACGATGCAATCATGCGGTAGCGGGGTGAAAGCCCCGTTTATTCTTAAAATCCGGTTATCGGAAAATCCTCAATTCATTCTTATAAACATAGTAGATAGCGCCACTCAGGGGATCTACTTCGTAAATAGGTTTGTTATTATCGAGGCTGATTCTGTCCACTTCCTTGCCGTCCTCTTTCCTTACCTTTACCAATTCGACGCCTTTGTCGCCCTTATTGAGGACAAAAGCGAACTCTTCATTTTGCTTGAGGGCATTGAAGCGTTGGGATTTAGCGGCAAGAAAAGCGCCGATTTCACCGCCGGTCGCTCCGGCTGTTTGTGCATTCTTGCCGAACAGGTCAGCCCTTCCTGTTTCCACCCGCTCACCTTTCTCATTCACGGATTGGAATACAACTTGGGATTGCGACAAGCTTTTGGCCGTTTTTAATGTTGAGCCTGCCAGTCCCATCAGTTTGCGTCCGGTAGCGCCAGGCTCCTTGTAAGTATTATGGTAGCGGGTGGTACCGTCGAAGCTGACGCCAATTACTTCCGATTGCCCGGTCAGGCTGATGCCCCAGTCGAAGAGCTCGATGCCTGCCATCGTCTTGTCATCTTTGATTTCTTTGAGTTTTGCAACGGGTTCAGGCTTATCGGAAGCATTGGGATCGAATTTATATATCTTCTTGTCATTATATACAAGGAATGCCTTTGTCTTATCATCCTGCACGTACAGCAACGGACGGTCTTTATCGAATTCAATGTTTTTCTTCCATATTTTCTTTCCCGATGCATAATCTACCATGTTGCCATAGGTGGACGTCAAATAGAATACCCGATTATTCTCCACTTTGCCTAGGAAGTGCACAATATCCTCGCTGTTATCGGAAATTTCGATTGTTTTCTTCCAGAGGCTGGTGCCGTCCCCGTCGATCAAGTTCATTTCCTTATCGGCAATGTAAAGGTAATCCCTGTCGATTGGGATCACCTGCTTAATATCGCTACCCTTAGGATCTTTCTTCCATAGCTTTTTACCGTCGGCATAGGAATAGAAGTTGAACCCGTTGGTATAGGCGACCAGCAGTTTGTCGCTCCAGTCTTCGAGGTAGAGGATATATTTGGTGGTGATATCGTCTTTCCAGACAGGCGTGCCGTCGGAAGTGCGCCAAATATTAAGGGCCTGTTTGGATGAAAGCAGCCCACCGGAATTTTTAATTACCACAAGGTTCTCCCCCGATTGCGCAGGATAGAAGCTGTTGATCTTGTCTTTCGCCTGCCAAACGACTTTTCCGCTTGTCCGGTCGAGCTTATAAAGGATACCTTTCAACGATGCGTAAATAGCATTACCGGACACCAGAGTCTTGTCAACCGAAGCGTCGTTCTTAAACAGGGACTTGAACATGTTCATCAGACCTTCAACCTCGCCCAAATCGGTTTTCCAGCCGGCTGCGCCCTCTTGCAGGTTCCAGAGCACATAGCTTATGACTTTTCCGTCGGTGACCAGCAGCAGGAATTCGTCGGCTTCAGGCAGGAACTGGCTTTCCATAATCCGGTAGTCGTTGTCGCCGGAGTTAAAAACCACTTTCCCGCTAAGGGAGTTGATAATGACGTCCCTGTTCTCGATCACACACCGGATATAGGGCGAGTTGGGAACCATCTCCACAGCATCCGAAGGCTGCATCGAGGCTGCAAGGCTTGTCACCGAAGATAGGGCGTCGAGTACCTTCTGCGCCTTTTCGACCGAGCTTGCTTTTACAATGTCACTTTTTTTAATTGTCCATTCCACAGTCTTTGCTTCGGGGTTTTCGGACGAGATGGCATCCTTTTCCTTCACAATCACATGCCCATTGACAGGATTGATAGCAATCTGCTGGATATCCTGCGGGAAAGGTATCACCGCATCCGCCTGACGTTGGGCTACGGCTGTCATGCCGATGCATGCCATAGCCGAAATAAGTATAAATTTTGTTTTCATCTGATAAAAGGTTACGGACTTCTGTATTTATTTATTTATCTGTCCGGACAGGAAGCCCTTTGCTGCCGGACAAATGGTTTTATATTAATGAATCTTTCATGTGTACATCCTTCGTCAAACTTTTCCAGTCTTATTTGGAATTGAACCTCCAAATAACTGAATGGCTACCCCTTATCGAAATAGCCATTTCATTCATTTGGTTTATCTTCTATCTCTGGCCGAGTATGTTGCTCCCGAAGAGCCGCCTTTCGGCTTGCTTACTTTAGATGTCTTGGTGTTTTTGGTTTTATTCTTAGATTGGGTATCATTTATTGAATCATTCACTACCCACAGATTCTCTTCAAATTGCTTAAGCTCTCCTTCTATCTTCTGCTCAGCCTGTTTCCGCACATCGGGATCTTTATACTTTTCTACCATCAATTTATTTTCCATATTGGTGGTTTTATATATTTCTCCTTCATAAAGCCTCAACCTGAAATAATCATCAATGGTCTTTGTCATCACATTATTCCTGTCTGATGTCATAATAGGCATTCGGGCAGCATACGGGCGGATATATTCGTATGGAATCCAGAAAAGCGGCATACGGCTGGCTGTGGACAGGCTGCTTTCATCACTGAAATATTCTTCACGTATTACAACAGGACATATTGCCACTGTTTTTATGCCCAGTACAGAGTTTGACTGGTCGAAATACCACGCTTCCTTTATATAATATCCAAGAGCCTCATTGTTAGGAATACTGAATTCGTCGTAAACATAATTCTCTCCATTCTTTTGGTAAGGAATTTCCAATTTAGTAAGAATATCACCAAAGTTTTCTTTCATCCTATCTGTAAACAAATCATTTCCGTTATTCCACCGATAGATAGGCAGGCTATTATTCTCCATCAATTTGAAAATCATCGTAAACAAATTCATCTTGTCGTTCTCAGGCTGCTCGGGATAATATAAAGCAGCATTCTCGCCTTTTGTCAAATCCAAAAAACGATATATTTCGCGAACCCATGTAGCATTCGACAAGTCCTGAGTTTGGTTTTCATTCATCATTTCGGCACGAACAGACAACTTTGGCACCTTCAAACTGCTTTCCGTTGTTGTACCTTGTTCTTGCTGTTGCCTCTTAGCCAGTCTCTCGCGAAGAGATTCCTGTGCCTGCACAGAAGAAAGGCAAATGATACTCAGCAGCAATACGGTTGTTATTTGATATAATCTTTTCATCACTTCTTCGATTTAGAAAAGCCTATTTGAGTCCTTACACATCTGAACCCGATGTAAGAACGAGGCTGATTTTGGTATTCGCCTTCCCGCATATCGCCGCGTATATTTCGCCCGACATCTTTCCAAGAGCCACCTTTAACCACTTTCTTTTTAACCGCATATGGGTCTTCTTTAGCAGCATCATATTTATATTGCGGATTCATATCGTTCATTATTGTCGTTCCCGACTCGGTATAAGCGGTAGACGTCCATTCGGCTACATTTCCCGCCAGATCATATATACCAAAACGATTTGGAATATACGACGCCACACGTGCAGGAATCAGATTTCCATCTTTTGTATAATTCCCTTCCCCAGGTTTAAAATTCGCCATAAAGCATGCTTTTTCATCCATTGTGCCATCTTTATCCCAAGGATACTTATTTTCCGTACGACCGTTACGGGCGGCAAACTCCCATTCGCCTTCGGTAGGAAGACGGAAGTTTTCTATCGGACGTCCATTTTTGGGCTGTCCCATTTTATAGAACTGGGTTCTCCAACGGCAAAATGCCTCGGCTTGCTCCCATGTAACACCCACTACCGGATAATCATTGTAGCCCGGATGGGAAAAATACATACGCATATAAGGCTCGTTATATGCATTATTGAAATCATTTATCCAAACAGTAGTATCAGGATAAACATTCACTATTTTGGAGTGCACAAAGTCGAAAAGAGACGATAAAGGGCGTGTTATTGTTTCATTTACAGGCAATCCGTCTTCATTGATATAAGCTGTATCTTTCGATATCATTACCGACTGTTCCGGATTTACCTGAATATCCGTATTCAGTATTCTCTCGCTAGGGTTCAATCTGTTTCTGCGTTTGGCCGCTTCGGTATGATCGAACCATTCATAAAAATAGTTGATCTGTCGGGGGTCTATTCCACGTATTTTTGTGACCGGATGAACATATGTCACACTATTTATAGCCCGTTCCTCCTCTTCCAGAGGTCTTTTAGGTATCGGCTTCTTCCAATCGAGATAAGGCTTGATTGGTTCACCATATCTGTCTTCGGTGATTTTGAAAGTTTCATCACCTCCATATTTGGGATCAGCCAAACGTTCTCTGATGATGGAGTCACGTACCCAATGTACAAATTGGCGATACTTGGAGTTTGTCACCTCAGTCTCGTCCATCCAGAAATTATCGACTGACACCCCTTTTGGATTAGCTTTTATATCCCATAAGGAATCACTTTCAGCAGGCCCCATTTCTATCGATCCTCTCGAAACGAGTACCATCCCGTATGGGGCAGGTTCAGCCCACGACGAGCTTTTCTCCCCGGTCACTTCACCTCCGATACCCGATCCTACGGATTTTCCACAGGATGTAAGCAACACAGATGAAACTATGATCGCAAAAAACAAATGTTTCATATTTACTTCTTATGCTCCATATATACTCGGAGCTTTTATCGTACGCTTGTAAACTTGTATTTCAATTTTATAGTATTCTTATACTTTTTCCGACACTCCGGTCTTTTTTCTTTTCGAGCGGAATGCTATAACGCAAAAATAACTCGTGACTGCCATTACTTACCTTTGCTATCTCCGATGTAGAAAGGTCATACGAGTAACCAGCTTCGATATTTCTTATTCTTGCACCCAACAAAAATACAAAACCGTCATCTTTTCTCCAAGATATTCCACCTGAGAACATCTTATTATATTCAATTTTTGCCGTAATATCCAATTGATGCGCAACTGCATCAGATTTAAAAAGGGCAGACGGCTGCAACTCTATTAACGGATTATTAAGCTTTATATTGTACCCTGCCATAATATAATATCCACGCGGAATATATGTGGATGTATTATCATCCAGTTCGAAAGATGGCTCCCATAAATGAGATGTCGATACGCCAATATAATAATTAGGCGTTATCCACGAAATCCCTATTCCCGCATCTATTTTTTTATCTCCTCCCGCAGAAGGAATATCGGTCTGATCGTGATAATCGCTGTTTGGAATATGTATTTTCGATGCATCGAAATCAATATTCATCATCCCGCCCTGTATACCTATATTCAAATATCTGCCTTCTTTAAACTTTACTTTATAGGTATATTGCCCTAAAGTAGATGTATTTGAAAACAAACCTATTTTTTCATTCATAACAATAACACCGACCCCATGCTCTTTACCCAAAAACTGAACAGGCATATTTAACGAAATCAACGAAGTAGCGGGTGCATTCGTCATACCAACCCATTGCTGACGATGCAATAATGAGCTTTCTACGGCATTCGTTTGCCCTATAAATGAAGGATTATAATAATTTTTCATTCTCCAATATTGGCTCAATTGAGCATCCCATTGCCCATAGACTGCAACAGAACTAAAGACAAAAAACGCAAAAAATAATATTATATAATTAACCTTCATCCACGAAAACAGGGTAATACGGTATGCAAAGTAAGTACAATTTATTTATTTTTAACGCCTAAAAGCCTCTTAAATTGTATGATATAGGTATTTAGCTGAGAAAACTATATTTTCTATAATATTTATTAATACTTTTATAGGATTCAAAACAGCCGCTTTATGAAGAGATTTACACTAATCACATTTATTCTATTTGCAACAATCAGCCTTTTTGCACAGTATTCACCTTCGTTAAATTTTAGCATCAGGGCAGGGGTTAATGTATCTAATTCAACATGGAATGTAGAATCTGATTTTGTTAATAAAAAAGGTAAAATAGGCTTTCAGGGAGGAATTATGTTAGAATACAGCCTTCCCAACCCATTTGATTTACATACCGGATTATTCCTGACAACAAAAGGGGCTAAATTAAAAATAGAAGATAGAATGGTGGGTGGAACCGGAGGTGCATTTTACAGAAACAGGACATTGAATCAAATGTATCTGGAAATGCCGGTATTTGCCGTATATAAAATGTATATGTCAAACAGCACATGCGTTTATTTCAATCTGGGGCCTTACGTTGCTTATGGCATTGGCGGAAAGAATAAGGAAAAAATTACCGGGAATACCCAAATAGAAGAAACTCCGGAAGAAGACACATTCGGAAAATCAGATAATCCGACTTACGGAAACCTTAAAAAATTCGACTTTGGCATTGGAGGCGGAGTAGGAATGGAAGTAGGCCGAATCATAATCGGGCTGAGCTGCGAACTTGGCCTTACAGACCTCAGCAACGACAATTCCTATAAATACAAGAATGTTAGTTCCTTAGCCACATTAGGCTATAAATTCTAATTATCAGGGCTTCAATTCTCTGTCTTGAATAATCATTATTTATGCCAATCAGCAGTTAAAGTTATTCCTGTAATGTAAAAACGTTCGATTCTTTTCATTCTTTTCTTCTGCGCGCTATCTGTGATTGCTTATATTCTCAACATATGCTCATTACTGCCGCGCCCTACCGGGCTTGTCCTTACTTTTGGCATTGCCCAAAAGTAAGCAAAAAGCTAGCGCTTCGTCCCTCGGCGACCCACAACCGGTTTGC